>JASHOO010000565.1 GCA_030041035.1 Bryobacteraceae bacterium
AGGAGTGGATGGGTTGGAGGGACTGACTTCGAGTGCGTAATCAGCGGCGTACTGGAAACTTGGGTCAATTTGCAGTTGTGGGTCGACGCTGGCTGACCATGAAGCCGTGCTTGACGCGCTACAAACGACCAGCCCGTAGAGGCAGATTGCCAACGGGCCTCCCACACCGGCTGCTGTCAAAGTTATGTCATATTGCTGGTACGGAGCTACTTGGTACATAGCATTCGTAAAATCTATGGTAGGAGTGCATGCGGGACCCGTATTTGTACATGCGTCAAGTGTCACGCCGAAGAAGTTTGCTGATGCGGACGCCAGTGAAAATTCCCCTGGGCCAGAGGTGGTGGCGGAAGTGGCCAGATTTAGACTCAATAGGAGCGGCACCGGGTTAAGGGCGTAAGGCGCTGTCGGATTAAGGGGTATCAACGTCAAATAATACGTCAGCTGGGAGGAGCCCTCGCTGACGCCTCCGATTGGGGCGGATGTATCATCGCCTTCCGACATGCCCGACGCGCTAACTAGACCGCTATGGGGCTCGACGACGATTGCTGGTGTTGGCGTGACAATTATAGGGGATATTGCGTTGCCGTTGTAAACACCAAGGGCGGTGGCGCTCGCAGATCCCTCGCCGAATGGCTCCGTGATGGCCTGAGACCAAACACCGCAAACACCCATGCCGGGGCCAGAAGCCATCGCGTCCAGGCTGCAAACAGCGGGTGGGGCAACGTTCATAAGGTCCGCGTACGAGTCCGCCGGTGCCGCCAACACCGTGGCGATGGCCGACAGGATGGACCAAACGATGTGTGAAGATACGCGCGTCATTGGGTTTACAACCGCGCGACCAGACCTGTGCAATCGCCGATTGGAAATCCGAATTGATTCATTTGACGGCATACGATAGCTTCTCCTTGCCTCTTAGTTCAATGTTCAGGAACATTGCCCAGAGGCTAGCACGCCTCTGGACGAGAGCCGCAAATCGCAACGATCTAACGGGCAATTCCCGCCAGTCTCAATTTTTGCCCGCCCCAATATGCCCTCCGGCAAGTTGGCCTAGCTCCGCCGGGGTAAGTTCGCCAGTCGAAGCGAGGTCGATATGCAACTCCTTAAGGCTTTTGCCCGTAGCTTTCTTGATTTGCTTCTGTTGATCTTCGGTGAGCGTAATCGTCAGTTTGTTTCCAGCCATGTTCCAGCCTCCTTTACTTGTACTTCGTAGGGACGTTAAGTAGCCATACAATTGTGTGCCTGCGTCGGCTCTCAACAAACCAGCAGGACGGAGGCCCGCGAGGGTCATCACGCCGGAACACCGCCGCCCAACCAGCAGCGGAAGCCGCTCTAGAATTTTTGGTTTGCGGAAATATCCCCTCCGGCAAGTTGGCCCAGCTCCGTCGGGGTAAGTTCGCCAGTCGAAGCGAGGTCGATATGCAACTCCTTAAGGCTTTTGCCCGTAGCTTTCTTGATTTGCTTCTGTTGATCTTCGGTGAGCGTAATCGTCAGTTTGTTTCCAGCCATGTTCCAGCCTCCTTTACTTGTACTTCGCAGTGACGTTAAGTAGCCATATTGGCTTCTATTAAGAAAGGCGGGAAAGGAAGATCAAAATGGCAACGGGGTAGGAGAGATTTTTGGGACTGCGGGAGTTGCCCTCGGTGGACACCCAAAACCGGCCATCAGTGAGGTGATTACTGACTTTGGCGCGGAGTTGGGCTACCCACACCACCACGCCAGCTCCGCCATGGTCCAACGGGCCAGCGCCTGTGGACCCTTTCGAGAGGCGATCGAGCCAGCGTTCTCGCAGGGCCGCAACGCCATAGTCCAACGGGCCGTATCGACAGCAGTTTCGGCCGCACTCCTGGTAGACTTTCTTAATGTCGCAAGACACGGCGGAGGGGCAACCCGCCGCTTCGCCTGACAGCCTCGTCCTTGGACTGGCCGAAAAAGGCATCCATGATAAAAGGCTTTTGGATGCGTTCAAGCGTATCGGCAGGGTGGGTTTTGTTCCCATCGAATCAGCCAGCGGTGCTTATGTAGATAGAGCCATCAGCATCGGTCACGATCAAGGGACGACCCAGCCTTTTCTCGTCGCTTTGATGGTACAGGCGCTTCACCTGACCGGGACCGAGAAAGTTCTTGAGATCGGCACCGGCTTGGGCTTTCAAACGGCAATTCTCTCCGCGTTGTGCCAACGGGTGTTCTCAATCGAAGTATTGGCCGATTTGGCCAACATGGCGGAGTCGAATCTAAGAAAAGCGGGCATCGTGAATGCCCAAGTCGCTGCTGGCGATGGCAGCCTGGGACTGCCGGATCACGCGCCTTTTGATGCCATTATTGTTTCTGCGGCTGCTCCACACGTTCCCCAGCCTTTTGTGGATCAGCTGAAGGAGGGCGGCGTGCTGGTTCAACCGATTGGTCCGGGCGGCGAGGAGACTGTGAGCGTGACCAGTTTTCAGAAAGTCCAAGGCAATATCATTAAGAGGGAACAAGTCGCGCGGGCTTTTTTTGTTCCGCTTCTGGGAGCCTGTGGAGTGACCACGATGCCGCGGATGTAACCACGCTTCTGCCGAGCGCGGCACACCACGACCTTTTGGTCCCAACGTGCCGCCCGCGTGCGTCCAGGGTTACTACTCAGCATCCCCCAGTACTGAGTCATATTTCATGTATATCGGCCCACCCGATACTTTGTCTAGATCCTTTTCGGGAACCTCGTCCTCGCTGCGAACCTGTCCCTCCGGCTGGATTGTTTGCTGGTCCTGGACCGGCTTCTTCGGCTTTGCGTCTTCCATGGTGTTGCTCCTTCCATCCATTAATGCGGCGGCTGAGGGCGGCGCCTATCTGGCCGAGTTACCGGGGAAAACGCCCCCACCTTCTGCTTAGAAGATCATATACGTTCTAGCCCGTCAAGACAGGGGGTACTGCCTGAAAAGTCAGGCAGTACTAGACAGGGTGCTGCGCAAAAATGCAGAATTGGCGTACTACCCAGGATTGCTCCGCAGAAACGGGCGCTACCTGGGCTGACTCGTTTGCCGGGGTGGGTGGAACGATTCGATTTCCAGGATTCCTTCGGAGATCAGGGCGGCAAGCCTTCCGGCAAATAATTCGATCGACATGTCCCCGCTCAGCCAGCCTTCCCGCTTTCCCGTTGCGAAGTGCTCGGCCACGGTTGACTGCCCATCGCAACGCGCCAATAACGATGCCACCCAAGGGTCCCACTCGGATTCCGTGGCAAACGGGTAATTGGCAGTCAGGATGAACTTCGATGGCGTCAGCTTCCCGTCACGGATGGTGTGAGTTACACGCAGTTCACAGCGAGACGAGACCAGCGGACGCGTTTGCAGCAGCAGAGGAAGACTGGCCTCGCCGGCAGAAGCTGTTTCCCAACCCCGCAGCCACTCCACTTCCGCAGGCCCGAGACGTGTTCCCCTCTGACGGCGGAGCGTGAAGGATGGCGCCGCGGACTCTCTGCGCTGAATCATCAGTAGCCCGAAGACAAAATTTCGAACCTTCAGGGCTTTCAGATGTGCCTTCCACCGGTCCATTTCCTCCCACCCCTCTGGAGTCTTCTTCGCTTGTCGGAAGGCAAACTGAGAGGGCCCTTGGGTCCACTCCGCCACAAACAGAACGTCAAAGCTCGACTGTGATTCGCCGAGCCAGCTCCGAACCCGCTGCTCAAACGGCTCGCCATCGCGTTCGATCCCCATGGTCAGACTGTAGAAGCGTCCATTGGCCTTCAGTGATCGGGGCAGGCCTTTTATCAGCCCCCTCAGCACCTGTTCGCCATCTTCTCCCCCATCGCAGTAGATCGATACCGGCCGCAATACCGGGATGTACGGAGGGTGCGCCACGATCCGATCAAAGACAAGATCGCACACCGGCTCATAGAGGTCGCCTTGCTTGACCACAGTATTGGTGATTCCGTTCAGCCGGCAGTTAAACTCTGCGAACGCCGCTGAGCGCGCGGTAATATCAACCGCCCAGGACTGCCGGGCGTAGGCTGTCGCGGCCAGCAGGGCGGCAATTCCCGTCCCGCAACCAAGATCCAAAAGCCTCTCGCAAGGGTCCTGAGGCAGGATCTCGAGAAAGCCGTGCGTCAAACCGTGTAACGCAGGAAATACAGAATCTTCGAGAACCTGAAATGGTGAGCTGTCGGGATTGCTCCAACGATCGGACACCATGTAGAGGCCTCGAATAGGATAAAGAGCCACCGGCGAATAGTAGAGTCCGGGCGCGGTGTCGCCAGAAAGCACCAGGCCCAAAGCCTCCAGGGGTCTGAGGACGCCGGCTGGAAGGACAGAGTGCACCAGACCGCGGTCCGCAAAGCTCCCGGTCAGAAAGAGCCCGAGCAACAGGTCGAACGCCTCCCCCCTTTCTAGCGGCGCCGCAGCGGCGGAAGCGCACTTGGACTCGAGATATTCATGCATCCCTCGCAGCCCGAGACGCTCGCAAACCGTCCTTTCGTTGTAGCCCGCGTCCACGAGGAAATTCCGGACGGCTCCGAAGTCTTCGGGCTTCCCTAAGCGAATTGGAAAAGCTGCCATAGCGGCCTCGAGGCATCCCTAGAGGGCACGTCTCCGCGCAGTCTATCAAATGTCTTCACATTGAGATCAATTCTTGCAGTCTATTTCAATGCGATCCTGCCCGCGCGGGAAGCCATGGGCCCGCTTTTGTCCGCTGAAGGAGGCGTGAGTTTGTCCTGAGGTTGTAGAATCCCGCTCATGAGTTCAAATGTGCTGACGCTAGCGCTCGGGCTAAGCGCCAACACGGCCATCTTCAGCGTCGTAAAGGCTGTTCTGCTCGAGCCGCCTGGCCTATAGGGAACCCGCACGGATCGTGGCTCTTCAGACGCTGTGGACCAAGACGTGCCACCGACAGACGAGCCGGTTGCGGAGGGCGTTCTAAGAGATCGCTCTCTAGCGGAAAACCCGGCCCCCCTCATTGGTAATCCCATAGCGTTCCCGAATGCCCGCTGCTCCCAACTCCTCTCAAACCCCATGGACGTTTTGGTGGACAGTCGCTACGCGGAACCATCGGAATGTGCGGCAGGAGCCGTACGCCAAATCAGTATCTTACAGATTCCACAGACAATACGATAGAACAGGTAGCTCTTGTGTAACATGAAGTCGTGCCTCGCGTTTTGCTGGTAGCCGCGACCACCGGGTATCAAACACGCATGTTTGCCGATGCCGCGCGGCGGGCGGGATTCGATTGCACGCTGGCGACGGATCGTTGCCACGTGCTCGAAGATCCTTGGGGGGATCACGCCATTGCGGTGCGGTTCGAGGACCCGTATGGCTCCCGCGACACCCTTGCCGCGGCGGGGCCGTTCAACGGGATCGTAGCCGTCGCGGACCGGCCGACGTACCTGGCGGCGCTCACCGCCGAAGTGCTGGGGATTCCACATCACCCGCCGGCCGCAGTGGCGGCGTGCCGGGACAAATATCTGGCGCGCCAGCGGTTCCAATCAGCGGGGCTTCCCGTTCCAGAGTTCTTCCGGATATCCATTGACAGCGCGCCGAGCGAGGGTGCGGCGCGCGCTCCTTTTCCCTGTGTATTGAAGCCGCTGGGCCTTTCCGGCAGCCGGGGAGTGATGCGCGCGAACGACGCCGGTGAGTTCCTGGCTGCATTTGCGCGGCTTCGCGCGCTGCTGGGAAGCAGGGACGTGGCGGCGCTGCGCGAGGCGCAGAACCGTTACATTCAGGTGGAGAGTTTCATTGAAGGCCGTGAGTTTGCCTTGGAGGGCGTGGTTACGCGCGGCGAACTGCGGGTGCTCGCTATCTTCGACAAACCCGATCCTCTCGACGGGCCGTTTTTCGAGGAAACCATCTACGTGACGCCGTCACGGGAGAGCGAAACCACTCAGAGGACGATGATGGAGGCCACGAGCCGTGCGGTTCACGCACTGGGGCTGACGCAGGGTCCGATCCACGCGGAAGTGAGGGCGAACCCGGATGGCGTGTGGGTTCTGGAGGTGGCAGCGCGGCCGATCGGCGGCCTGTGTGCCCGCACCCTGCGCTTCGATCATGACATGCCTCTGGAAGAACTGATCCTGCGGCACGCGGTGGGCGAAGACATCTCCGGGGTACGACTGCGCGACGGCGCAAGCGGCGTCATGATGATTCCGATTCCGAAAGCCGGAATCTATCGGGGAGTGGAAGGTTCGGAGAAGGCGTCTCAGGTTCGGGACGTCGAAGAGATCGCGATCACGGCGAAGGAAGGGCAGAAGATTCTGCCGCTGCCGGAAGGGGCGAGCTACCTGGGGTTCATTTTCGCGCGCGCAGATTCACCTGAGCGCGTGGAACAGGCGCTGCGGGAAGCTCATGCCTGTCTGCGATTTGAGATTGCCACCGCGTTGCCGGTTGCCGGGCGCTAGCCTTTCTGCTGCGGCGGTACGTAATCCGGGGGGAGAGCGGCTCCCTGGCCGAAGAAATATTCTTCCATCTGCTTCAGGAGGAATTCCTGCGCCTCGGGAGTTCCCAGATTCAGCCGGTATTCGTTCATGAGCATCTTCATATGCTCGAGCCACATTTTCCAGGCTTCTTTGGAAACGTTGTCGTAGATTCTCTGGCCGAGCGGGTGACCCTCGAAGGGAACCTCGTCGAGTCCCTGCATTTCCCGCTGAAATTTCACGCAAAAAACCTTGCGCGCGCCGGGTTCAATCGTAACCGGACTCGGAGGTCCACTGCCGCAACCACAACCCATTTCGCATCTCCTCCCCACTCAGAATACTACGTTCAATCGGCGGCTTTAACGGTAGGGCTTTCGGGCTTCCACTTGAGCACGGGACGGCGCGCCGCCGTAACCTCATCTACGCGGCTAGTGCGCGTGCTGTGGGGAGCGGAGCGCACCAACTCGGGGTCGGTTTCGGCCTCGTGGGCGATGGCGGCCATAGCCTCGGCGAAAAGATCCAATTCCCGCTTGGCCTCGGTTTCGGTCGGCTCGATCATGAGCGCGCCGCGCACGATGAGGGGGAAGCTGACGGTGTAGGGATGGAAGCCGTAGTCGATCAGGCGCTTGGCGATGTCGCCGGTGCGCACGCCGTACTTAGCCTGGCGATCGTCGCTGAACACGACTTCGTGCATGTTGGGCGCCTGAAACGGGAGGTCGTAGTGCGGCTCGAGCTTCCGGCGGAGGTAGTTGGCGTTGAGCACGGCATCCACGGTAGCGTTCCGGAGGCCGTTGCCGCCGTGGGCCAAAATGTAGGCGAGCGCACGGACGATCACGCCGAAATTTCCATAGAAAGCACGGACGCGGCCGATGGAGCGGGGAAGTTGGTAATCGAACGTCCACTTGCTGCGGACGCGCTTGAGGCGAGGCAAGGGAAGGAAGGGCTCGAAGGCCTTCTTGACGGCGACCGGACCGCCGCCGGGACCCCCGCCCCCGTGAGGCGTCGAGAAAGTCTTGTGCAGGTTGAGGTGCATGACGTCGACGCCAAAGGCGCCGGGCTGTGCGATGCCCACGAGCGCGTTCATGTTGGCGCCATCCATGTAAAGCAGGGCGCCCTTCTTGTGGAGAACTTCGGCAATGCTCTTGATGTTTTCCTCAAACACGCCCAGGGTGTTGGGATTGGTCACCATGAGGGCGGCGACATCCTGGTCGACGATGCGCTCGAGCTGCGCCAGGTCTACGGTGCCACGCTGGTTGGAGCGAATGTTTTCGACTGCATAACCGGCGATGGCGGCGGTAGCGGGATTGGTGCCATGGGCGGAATCGGGGATCAGCACCTTTTTGCGAGGGTTACCGCGCTTCTCGAGCAGCGCGCGAATGAGCAGGATGCCGGTCAATTCGCCGTGAGCGCCCGCGGCTGGTTGCAGGGTGACGGCATCCATTCCGGTGATTTCGGCGAGCGCGGATTCCAGATGCGCCATGATTTCCATGGCACCCTGAGCGAGTGACTCGGGCTGGTAGGGATGCGCCCAGGCGAGACCGTCGAGCCGCGCGACCAGCTCATTGACGCGCGGGTTGTATTTCATGGTGCAGGAGCCGAGCGGATAGAGTCCGAGATCGATAGCGTAGTTCCAGGTGGAGAGGCGCGTGAAGTGGCGAATGATTTCGACTTCGCTGACCTCGGGGAAACCTTCGATTTCGGCGCGCACGTTGGCCGCGCCGAGCGCGGTAGAAGGATCAACGGCGGGCACGTCGAGATCGGGCAGTTGATAGCCCTTCTTACCGGGCGAGCTCTGTTCAAACAACAGGAGCTCATTCTGGGTGATGTGGGAGCGTACCTTGGTGATCATGCGACAGCCGCAACAGGCGCAAATGCGCGCCCCACCTCATCCATGTGCTCACGCCTGGTCATTTCTGTGGCGCACAGCAGCACGGAGTGCTCGAGCTCGGGGTACCAGCGGCTGATGGGAAGGCCGCCGATGATCTTCTGCTTGAGCAGCGCGCGATTGATTTCTTCGGGTGAGCGGCCGCTGGTTGAGGCGACAAACTCATTGAAGAACGGGCCCGTGAACCTTAGCTTGACTTGGGCGCTCAAGTAATGTGCCTTGGCCAGATTCTGCTGGGCCAGCTCGCGCAAGCCCTGCTTGCCGTAAACGCTCATAAAAACCGTGGCCATGAGGGCGATGAGGGCCTGGTTGGTGCAGATATTGGAAGTGGCTTTTTCGCGGCGAATGTGCTGTTCGCGGGTGGCGAGCGTGAGGCAGAACGCGCGCTGGCCGCGTGAGTCGACGGTTTCGCCCACTAAGCGGCCAGGCATCTGGCGAACGAACTGTTCTTTGGTGGCGATGATACCGGCGTAGGGACCGCCGTAACCGGGGGCGATGGCAAACGATTGGAGTTCTCCGGCAACGATATCGGCGTCAACCGGCGGCTCCAGGATTCCCAACGATACGGCCTCTGTGAACACGACGATCAGCAGGGCACCGCACTTATGGGCGAGAGCGGCGACCGTTTTAGCATTTTCCACAACGCCGAAGAAATTCGGCGATTGAATGATGACAGCGGCGGTTGCGCTGTCTAATTTACGCTCCAGATGCTCAAGATCCAACATGCCGGAGTCCGGGAGATACTCGAATTCCTGGACCGTCAGTTGACCGTGCTGCGCGTAAGTGCGAAGCACTTCGCGATATTCGGGGTGCACGCTGCGGGAGATGAGCACGCGGCGGCGGCCGGTGATGCGCGCGGCCATGAGGGCGGCCTCGGGCACCGCAGTCGAGCCGTCGTACATCGAGGCGTTGGCCACCTCCATGCCGGTGAGCTGGCAGATCATGGTTTGAAATTCGAAGATCGTGGTGAGCGTACCCTGCGAGATTTCTGCCTGATAGGGAGTGTACGAAGTGAGAAACTCACCTCGGGAAACCACGGTATCGACCATGACGGGACGATAGTGCGCATAAACGCCGGCGCCGAGCAATGAGGCGTATCCGAGGGCGTTGCGGGCCGCGTGCGCGCGGAAGAAGTCGACAATTTCGTACTCGGATATGCCGGCGGGCAGCGCGAGCGGCGCTTCTAAGCGCACATCGTCGGGCAGGTGCGCGAACAACTGTTCGGCAGACTCAAGACCGCAAGCCTCGAGCATTTCCCGGCGTTCGGAATCCGACTTCGGAAGGTAACGCAACTAGCTTTCCGCTCCCACGTAGGCCTGATAATCAGCGGCGGAGAGCAGGGTCTTGAGCTGATCGGGCGCGTTCAAGCGGATTTTTACCAGCCAAGCCGCACCGTGAGGGTCCTGATTCAGCTTCTCGGGGGCCTGGCCCAGGATCTCGTTCACCTCAATGACCTCGCCTGAAACCGGAGAATAAACATCGGAGACGGCCTTAACGGACTCGACCGATCCGAGTGACTTACCCTGGTCGACGATGGAGCCGATCTTGGGGAGGTCGACATAGACGATGTCGCCCAGTTCGTGCTGCGCGTGGTCCGTGATTCCGACCACGCCCAGGTCGCCTTCGACGCGCACCCACTCGTGTTCCTTGGTGTAGCGAAGATTCTCCGGATACTTCATGCTGTTTTTGCTCGTTTGTAGAACGGGGTCGCAACGGTTTCGGCATCCACGGGCTGATGGCGAATCACGACTTCAATTTTGGCTCCGGGACGCGCTTCGGCTGCCGGCAAATAGCAAAGCCCGATGTTCCGATTGAGACTGGGCGCGGGCGAGCCGCTGGTGACCCAGCCCGCGGGCGAGCCCCTGAGCTTCACTTCGTAGCCATCGCGTCCGATGCCGCGGCCGCGCATTTCAAATCCGACCAGCTTGCGGCGGACACCCTGCTGTTTCTGCCTGGAAAGCGCGGCGCGCCCGATAAACTCGCCTTTCTCCAACTTCACGATCCATCCCAGGTCAGCTTCGTAGGGAGTAATGGAGGCGTGGATTTCGTGACCGTAGAGCGCCATCTTGGCCTCGAGGCGAAGGGTATTGCGCGCGCCGAGGCCGCAGGGCTTGATGCCGAATTCGCGGCCGGCCTCCAGAAGTTCATTCCAGATGCGGAGGGATGCGGCAGGAGCGACATAGACCTCAAATCCGTCTTCTCCGGTATAGCCGGTGCGCGCGATGCGGGCGTGGGCGCCGGAGACCGTTCCATCGGTGAACCAATAATAGCGGATGGAAGGCAGATCGACGGTGGTGAGCTTTTGCAGCGTGCGCAAGGCCAGGGGCCCTTGTACGGCGATCTGCACGTAACGGTCGCCCGCGAACTCGACCTGGGCGTTGAATCGATTGGCGGCGCAGATATGGGCGAAATCTTTTTCCTGGTTGGCCGCATTGACGCAAAGAAAGAAGTGGTCTTCGGCTACCTTGTGGACCAGGATATCGTCGACGAAGCCGCCGTGCTCGTACAGGAGCCCGGAATATTGAGCCTGGCCGATCTCTAATTTCGAAACGGCGTTGGTGGTGACGTAGTCGGCGAGATGCGCAGCCTCGGGGCCACGAATCTCGATTTCTCCCATGTGGCTGACGTCGAACAGACCGACGGCAAGGCGCACTGCCAGATGCTCGTCGACGATGCCGGAATACTGGACGGGCATCTCCCAACCGCCGAAGTCCACCATGCGGGCGCCGAGAGAGACGTGCGCCGCGTAGAGCGGAGTGCGCTTGAGGGAGACAGATTGCGCCATGGGAATAACTAAGCTAACAGGGGGTATCACAGGGTGTCAAACCACGCTAGTTGAAGGGCGACGGAAGTGGTGGGCGCTTATCCGGCGGCTTCGAGAAGGCGATTGATGATGGCGGACATGCGTTGCCAATCCGCCGTTTCCTCGCGAAGCTGTTTGCGGCCGGCCTTGGTCAGCGAATAATACTTGGCTTTGCGATGGTTGTCGGAGACTCCCCATTCGGAATGGATCCAGCCGCGTTGCTCCAGGCGCAGAAGCGCGGGGTAGAGCGTGCCCTGGTTGAGGAACAGAACGTCCTGGGAGATCTGCTGAATGCGCTGGGCGATGCCATAGCCGTGCATGGCGCCCAGAGTATCCAGCGTCTTGAGCACCATGAGGTCGAGCGTGCCCTGCAAGACTTCGGAATGGGTCTTCATGACGATTTAGGCCGGGGGTCAAGACGAGGATAACTCATGCCGTGTTGGACATCAACACGAGAACGGCCTGGCAAATAATGGGCCGGCCGTTACGTCTGCGCTACTTTGAGGGGCTCGAGTTGCATTCTATCGAGCACTGACTGGAAGCCGGGCATGGAGCGCAGATCTTCGAAGCGCGGATCGACGCCCAGCCACACCAGCCAAACATCGTGCTGCAGATACGCCTTTTCCAGCCACTCGGCGGCGGCGCGGTGCTGGCCCAGGCCGGTGCAGACCATGGCGTGCCAGTAAGGCGAAACGAAGCGTTTTGCCGAAAGCAGTTGCAGAGTGTGCTGCGCGTCTTTGGCCTCGGCGGTTTTTCCCGCCTTTGCCCAGGCGTATCCGAGCGCGGCGATCACAGCAGGCTGCTCACCACCGGAAGCCTGGGCATTCTGAAGCTCGATGACGGCTTCGTCGTGGAGCCCCATTTGTTCGCACACCAGGCCGAGCATGTTCTGCGCAGCGCTGAAGTTCGGCTCCAAAACCAGCATCTTCCAACATTGTTCATGGGCCTTGGCGAAGTCACGCGCCAGGTAGAGAACCCAGGCCATCTCGACGTGGACGGCCGGCGAAATCGGGTCGAGTTCCTGCGCCATCTGAAGCTCATGCAGAGCGCCCTCTATGTTTCCCACAGACGATAACAAGGAGCCGTAAGCCTGGTGCAAGGCGGCGCAGTGGGTATCGAGGGCCATCGCCCGGTGAAACTTCTCGGCGGCGCCGGGCCAGTCCCATTCAAAGAATCTTTTCACACGGGCCATGGCAGCGTGCGCGGACGCGCTTCCGGGATCGAGTCTGAGCGCGGTCATAGCCGATGCCCTGGCGCGCGGCCCGGCTTCAGCGGGGGCAGCCATGTTCATCAGCGCAAACAGGCAGTATGTTTCGGCGAGACCGGCGTGAGCCCGGACGCATCGGGGATCTTCTTCGAGCGCGGCCTGAAAATAAGCCGAGGCCTTATGCAAATCCGCCGGCGTTTGTTTGTTGAGGAAGTACTGGGCCTTGGCACAGTTGGCGTCGGCGGCAGGAGAAGCGCCGTCCACACGGTTCGGAATCACTTCTTCAACCGGCGCGATGAAGCGATAGCCCAGTCCGGGCCGGGTTTCAATGTAGCTGGGATTCTGCGAGGAATCCCCCAGCGCCTTCCGCAGGCTGTTCACGGCGGTGTTCAAACTGCGATTGAAGTTCACGTGCAGGTCCGGCCAAAGCTCGCGCGTGAGTTCGTCGCGGGAGGCGAAGCGGCCGCGAGTGCGCAGCAGCAGCTCCATTATCTGAAAGGGCTTACGCTGCAGTTTCACCTGGCGTCCGGACTTACGCAGGTCGCGGCTCTCGAGGTCCACTTCGAACGCACCAAAGCGAAGCCTGCGTGGCACGCGCTCTAGCGGATACTTGACATCTTCTTGACCTGCCGGCATAGCTGAAATTACGTCTCCTAGTTAGACGAACAGCGTCCCCAAGTGGTTTTCAAGAAAGGCGGGAGAGCTGTTATGAACAAAGGAGATCAACTCATGAAGTACGCAAAATACGGGACAATGGTTCTCATGCTGGGTTTGGTCATGGGTTTCGGCACGCCACGTGCAACAGCGCAGGAGGCGTTTAAAGGAACCTTCAACCTGACGACAGAGGCTTACTGGGGTCCGACTCTCTTGCCGCCGGGAGAATATTCCATTAGCGTGAGCCTCGATCAGGCCCTGGGCATCCGGGCAGTTCGCCTTTTCGGAGAAGACGTAAGGGCCTCGATTCTCACCGATTACGGAACTCCTGAACGGGTTTCAGAGCGAAGTACGCTGAAGCTACAACAAGTGAATGGCGTGTATGTGGTACGGGAGCTGAATGCCGGAATCGTAGGCCGCTCGTTCAAATTCCAGGTTTCCAAGAAGGCACGGGCCGGAGCAGAGCAACCCAATGCGGTGTCAGAGTTAGCCATACCGGTCTCTACGAGCGGGAATTAACAGGTCCACGCTAGATACAGGACGGCAACGCAGGCGATTCATCATTAGTTGGGCTGGCGGCGCAGTGACCCTGCGTTGTCCAGCCTTTTTTTACAAGGGGTGATCGCACCGCGTGTTACGCTGCGAAAATGAGCCAGCAGAAAGCGGCGGATGCGTGCGTCTGGCAGGCGGATTGGGCGGAGCGCCTGCGGTCGCCTCTCTATCACGCACTTTTGTTGCGGATCGCCGAGGACGTGCGGGGGTCAGGGCCGTGCTGGCGGGTACTTGAGCCGCACGCAGTCGAGGCCGACCATTCGCTGCCGCTGCGGTTCCTGGCCTCGGTGCACCGATTGGTGCTGGAGCAACGGCTGCCGGAACTGGCGCGGTATTATCCATCGGCGGGTGGAGTGGTTGACGCGGCAGCGGTCTGGCCGGTTTTCATCGAGCAGGTCGAACGGCACGAAAAGGAGCTGTCGGCGCGGCTGCCGAAAACCGTGCAGACCAACGAGGTGGCGCGGTGTTGCGCGTTGCTTCCCGGTTTTCTCACGATTGCAGGCAGCACGCGTATGCCGCTGCGCCTGCTGGAAATCGGCTGCAGCGCAGGGCTGAATCTCCGCTGGGATTGTTTCTGTTATGCAACGCCGGCCGGGGGGTGGGGCGATCCTGACTCGCCGGTTAAATTCGGCAACGTGTTCCAGGGCGATCTGCCTCCGGTGAACGTTAACGTTTCTGTGTCGGAGAGGCGCGGTTGTGACATTAACCCGATTGACCCGAGCACGGATGGTGGACGGCTCACACTGCTGTCTTTTGTGTGGCCCGATCAGGCGGAACGTTTTCACCAACTGGCGGCCGCGATCGACGTTGCCAGCCGCGTGCCGGTGGAACTGACTGGCGCAGACGCTCTGCCGTGGTTGGAGTCTCACCTGGCGCAAGCTCGCTCGGGTGCGGCGACCGTGGTATTCCACTCGGTCGTTCGGCCTTATCTGGGCAAGGAGTCATGCGGCCGAATGGATGAGATCCTCGAAGAAGCGGGGGCGCGGGCAACCCGGGAAGCGCCGCTAGCCTGGCTGGCCATGGAGCCGGCCGAAAAAGAAACTGCCGTCGATCTGACACTCTGGCCCGGCGGTGGGCGCCGGCGGATCGCAGAAGCCGGATTTCACGGCCGCTCCGTCAACATTCTCGCGCCAGTGCGCTAACCTGGTTCACGAAAATCGCCGAGGGCAACGGAGATGCTCATTGCGGCGGTATGGCAGGTGGCAGCGTCACCGTCCGGCGCGGGATGAACCGGCTGATCACCCAACCATTGACGATCAGCGTCGCGAGTGCGCCGGCGAGAGCCCACTTTAATTGCGTCGCAATCTGAATCACCAGGCTGCCTTCCGGATCCGGTCTGCAGGTGGCGGCACAAATCAGCGCAGTCAGGACCAGAGCGGTATTTGAGAATGCCAGCCAGAAATCGGCGCGGTCGCGCGTGCCGCACAACTCGGTGAGGATCTTGCGCAGCGGGTTCCTCAGATAAGTTACGATCGTCAGCGACATCACGAGGGTGATGCCAATTCCGAGCAGAAACGTGCTGGATGTGCTCATAGAGTTCCTTTCTGTTATCACGTGGCCGCGTCCGGCTCCGCAGATCTGGTTTGCTTGTTCGAAAGGAGACGGTGGAACGCGCCCCGTGCCTTCATCAGCTTGCGTAATGTGGCAGGAGAAAGTTTGCGTACGTCGGTGTAAATGGCATCGATCGCCGCAAAAAAAAGATAGAGCTCCTGCAGCCGTTCCCGGGTGTGAGCGTCGGCGGTGTTGCTCTTGTCGAGCTGGCTGATGCATTGGCGCAGCAGGTCCATGGTCGGGTCGATTTCCCGCTTTTTGCGCTCGTCGACGATGATGCGAAACATTTCCCACACGTCCTTGACCGACGTAAAGTGCTGGCGGCGGTCGCCGAGCACGTGGACCGGCCGCACCAATCCCCAGGCCTGGAGCTCGCGAATGCTGGTACTGACGTTCGAGCGGGCGACCCGTAAGGCGTCTGCGATCTCCTCGGCGGTGAGGGGATCCTCAGAAATGTGCAAAAGCGCGTGCACCTGCGCGACGGTGCGATTGATCCCCCAGCGTGCGCCCATTTCGCCCCAATGGAGGACGAACTGCTCCTGCAACGTGTTTCTCGGGGGCATGGGGGATTCGCTCATTTCTGTCATTACAGAATTTACTGAAATTTCAGTCAGAAGTCAAGCATGAATCCGGGCGCCTGGGGCGGAGGCGTGCGATAGAATCGGTTCCTATGAGATTATTCGCCGGAGTATTCCTCATTGGCGCCGTAGTTTACGCCCAGCGGTCCGTTCAGGAATTTGAGACTGCCGACGGTGTGGTGAAAATAACGCCCATTCAGCACGCCAGCCTGGTGCTGGAGGCGGGGGGAAAGGTGGTGTATCTGGATCCGGTAAGCGGCGGGAACTTTAGCGGGCTGGCGCCGGCCGACTTGATCCTGATCACTGACATTCACGGTGATCATATGGACCCGAAGGTTCTGCCAACGATCTCGAAATCCGGCACGGCGATTTTTGCACCGGCGGCCGTGGCCGAAACCATCAAGACCGCGGCCATCATTCGCAACGGGGAAACGGTGCACACCGGCCCGTTCACCATTGAGGCCATCCCCATGTACAACCTGAAACGCGGCCCTGCACCCGGCAAGCTATTCCACGACAAAGGCCGCGGCAACGGCTATGTCGTCACCTACGGCGGCAAGCGATTTTACTTTTCCGGCGACACGGAGAACATTCCGGAGATGCGCGCACTGCGGGACATTGACGTCGCCTTCGTGTGCATGAACCTGCCGTACACCATGCCGCCCGAAGAAGCCGCCGAAGCGGTGCGCGCATTCCATCCGAAAATCGTGTATCCGTACCACTATCGGGGTTCGGACCTGAACGTTTTCAAGAATGCCCTGGCGGGATCGGGAATCGAGGTGCGGATCCTCGACTGGTACTACAAGAGCTGAAGCCACACTTGGCGCGCCGCGCCCACACGCTGACCAGCAGGCGCAATGCGAAGCAGTTACGGCTGGGCAGCCGGACTTTTCGGAGCAACCGGGTCCTGTAGGATGAAGACTTTTTCGCCCGGGCGAACCAGCTTCAAACGCTGGCGAATTTCGAGTTCCTGAGCCGATTCGTCCTCGCGGAGCCGCTGGATGCGTTCGCGGCGAGTCTCAATGTCGCGGGCCAGGTCGGCATTCTCTTTTTCGAGCGACCGGATCTGCCTTTGTTTCTGAATCAACGCCGGAATACCCTGGGGCCCGCGTAACGTGATCAATGCATAACTGGCGGCCACCAGAACCGCCACAGCGTAGCAGATTTTTGCGACAGAAGATCTCACGAAATGCCCGGAAAAATAAATAGTACCATCGGATGAAGTTACCGCTGGGCCAAATTTGCATATGACGGACAAAATAGTGGTGTTGAGCACGGCATCAAGCGCCGAAGAAGCAGAAAAAATCGCGCGCGGACTGGTGAACCAGCGATTGGCGGCCTGTGTCAGCGTAGTCCCGGGCATCAGGAGCTTCTATGCCTGGCAGGGGAAGATCGAGGATTCGGCGGAGCTGCTGCTGGTGATCAAGTCGTCGCGAGCGCATTTTGAGGCTCTGCGCCTGTCACTCGAAAAACTGCATTCGTACGAAGTGCCGGAAGTGATTGCGATGCCGGTAGTTGACGGCGCGCCAAATTATCTCCAGTGGATGGACGGCGAGCTTGGGGCGTGAACGGGCTCTGATTCTGGACATGGATGGGGTGATCATCGATTCCAACCGGTGGCACCGCGAGGCGTGGGCCGAATACAACCGGCTTCACGGCATCGCAACCGACGAGGCCATGCAGCAGCGCATGTACGGAAAGCGCAACGACGATATTGTGCGGGATTTCTTCGGTTCACACCTGACGAACGCGGAGGTGGCGGCGCACGGAGCGGCGAAGGAGCGGCTCTACCGGCAGATGATCCGGCCCGCAATCCATGATGCCCTGGTGCCTGGAGTACGCGCGTTTCTCGAACGGCACCGGGGCGAACCCGTGGGCATGGCCACCAATGCCGAGCCGGACAATGTCGAGTTTCTGCTCGAAGAAGCCCGGTTGCGCGCGTACTTCCGGGCGGTGGTGGACGGGCATCAGGTCCCGAATCCTAAGCCGCATCCCGACATCTATCTGCGGGCAGCGGAGCTGCTGGGCGCGCAGCCGCGCGACTGCGTGGTCTTCGAGGACTCACTCCCTGGCGTAGAGGCGGCGCGGGCTGCGGGGATGGCGGTGGTGGGCGTGGCAACCACCTACCCCGTGCTCCCGGGCGTGGATTTGCAGATCCGCGATTTTACCAGCCCGGGTCTGGAGCCGTGGCTCGCAAACGGATAAAATCAGAAACAAATGTCGCGAGCACTTGCTTTGATTTTGATTTGCAGCGGGGCTTTGTTGGGCCAGGAAAAGTATTCCGGGCCGAAGCCGGAGAAGGCGGACCTGCTGTACCTGGTTCATGCCGACAACCTGGTTGCCACCGAGGCGGGAGAAGCCAAAGAGGTGGACCGCAAAGGCGATCGCATTGCGATCATCGCGGGCGCTACCTCGCCGGCCGCGACGCCGCTCACCAGCCCGATCTTCATCATCCGGGCGGACAAGATCAACCCGGACCAGCTGGAAATCTACAAGCTGGAGGTGAAGAACGGCCAACGCGAAGTGATTCTGGCGCACAAAGGCAAGCCGGTGGCCAAGCCGCTTATGAGCACTGTCACCAAGGTGGGGGAAGACCTGTACAAACTGGAAGTCGATCAGGATCTGGCTCCGGGCGAATACTCCATCTCGCCACGAGATTCGGAACTGGTTTTTTGCTTCCGCGTCTACTGACTCAATTTAACAAGCACTTCAGTAGCCAAGGTGTGGTATCCTATTGGGCGTATCGAAACGAGATAAAGAGAAGACAAGGAGCTGTAAGCTCTAGAATGGCATTGGCGATAGAAGCAAAACGGCAGATTCTGACCAAGAATCAGACTCACAAGTCGGACACGGGTTCTCCGGAAGTACAGATTGCTCTACTGAGCGGGCAGATTGCCCAACTCACAGAACATTTCAAGGCGCATCAAAAAGACCACGCCTCGCGTAGAGGTTTGTTAATGATGGTTGCCAAGCGCCGGCGGCTTCTGACGTATTTGAAGAACACCAGTCCGGAACGCTATAAGGCCGTTCTGCAAAAGCTCGCTATCCGCCACTAGAGAGCGCTCGTTAAGGGGGGGTGACCGAGTTTCGCTCCCGGATCGATTCGCAGCCTGCCGCAAGACCTGTCACGCTCAATCTCAGAATTGATACCCGGCCGAGGTATGAAGCCTGGCCGTGGAGAAGACCAAGATGCATACATTTGAAGTAGATTTAGACGGAAGTAAAATCACGCTGGAGACGGGCAGGGTGGCCCGGCAAGCGAACGGAGCGGTCGTGGTCCGCTCCGGAGACTCCGCCGTCCTGGTGACGGCGTGCTCGACCGAGGAAGCCAAACCCGGCGCCGGCTTCTTCCCGCTTACGGTGGATTACCGTGAGTACACTTATGCCGCCGGCAAGATTCCGGGCGGCTTCATCAAACGCGAAGGGCGGCCCTCGGAGAAAGAAGTGCTCACCAGCCGGTTGATCGACCGGCCCGTGCGGCCGCTGTTTCCGGAAGGATATCTGAACGAAACGCAGATCATCGCCATGGTGCTGTCGGCCGACCCGGAGCAGGATCCGGCATCGCTGGCGGTGGTCGGGGCCGGGGCGGCGCTGGCGATTTCCGACATTCCGTTTGGGCACATTCTGGGTGGAGTCAGGGTGGGCCTGGTGAACGGCAAGTGCGTACCCAACCCTTCTTATACCGAAGCTCGCGAATCGAAATTGAACATCATGGTAGCCGGCACCGCGGAAGGCATCGTGATGGTGGAAGCCGGCGGGCAGCAGGTTACGGAAGAGGACGCGATCAAGGCCATCCAGTATGGACATGAGTGTTGCCGCAAAATCGCATCGGTGATCTGCGAGATGGTGACGGTAGCGGGAAAGCCCAAACGGGTATTCACGCCCCCCACTAGCAATGAGGAGCTCTACAAACGGATCGAAAAGCAGGTGCGCAGGGAGCTCACCGATGCGCTCAACACCGAGAAGTATCCCAAGCTCGAGAGCTACTCGAAAGTGGCTGAGATTAAGAAGCGGCTGACCGAAGCTCTTCCGGAGGAGCAGCGCGAAGAAGCGGGCAAGCTCTACGACGCGCTGAAAGAGCGGATTTTCCGCGACCAGATGCTGGACGAGCACCGGCGGCCCGACGGGCGGGCTTTCGACGAGATCCGGCCCATTACCATCGAAACCGGTGTGCTGGCGCGCACGCACGGATCAGCGATCTTCACGCGCGGCGAGACGCAGGCGCTGGTGACGGTGACGCTCGGCACCAAGGATGATGAACAACGCATCGAACTGCTGGAGCCGGGCGAGGCATCCAAGCGCTTCATGCTGCACTATAACTTCCCGCCGTTCAGCGTGGGCGAAGTGGGCTTCATGCGCGGGCCTGGCCGGCGCGAGATCGGCCACGGAGCGCTGGCGGAACGCTCGCTGCTGCCGCTGATTCCCGATGAGACAGCTTTTCCGTACACGCTGCGGGTGGTGAGCGACATCCTGGAATCGAATGGATCGAGTTCGATGGCCTCCGTTTGCGGAGCAAGTCTCGCGCTGATGGATGCGGGCGTCCCAGTCGGTGCGGCGGTGGGAGGCGTAGCGATGGGGCTGGTGAAGGAGGGCGACAAGTACGCCATCCTGACCGACATTGCCGGCGCCGAGGACCATTACGGCGACATGGACTTCAAGGTCGCGGGCACGCGCGAAGGGATTACCGCGTTACAGATGGACATCAAGGTGCCGAACATCAGCACCATCATCATGCAGGAGGCGCTGGAGCAGGCGCGCCGCGGGCGGATGTTCATTCTGGACAAGATGCAGGAGGCGCTGGCGGCGCCGCGCGCTTCGCTTTCGCAGTATGCTCCGCGCATCTACACCATGAATATTTCGACGGAGAAGATCCGCGACGTCATCGGGCCGGGCGGCAAGGTGATTCGCGGCATCATCGAACAGACGGGCGTGAAGATCGATGTGGAGGACGATGGCACGATTCATATCGCTTCGTCCGACGAAGCTTCCGCGAGCAAAGCCATCCAGATCATCTCCGACATCACGGCGGTCGCCGAGGTGGGCAAAACGTATCTGGGCAAGGTTGTGCGGCTCGTGGATTTCGGCGCGTTCGTCGAGATCTTCCCGGGCACCGACGGACTGCTGCACATCAGCGAGATCGCCGAAAATCGTATCAAGGAAGTGCGGGACGAGTTGAAGGAGGGGGATCAGATTCTCGTGAAGGTCCTCGCCATGGAAGGCAACAAGATCAAGCTGAGCCGCAAGGCGGTGTTGCGGGAGCAACGCGAAAAGTTGAAGACCAAAAAGTAGGCGCCGGGAGCGCGGATCCGCAGAAAAGTCGCACCGCACACTTTGGCCCGGTTTGAAACCGAGGAACTGGTGTGCGTTGTGGAGTATGCACCGAGAACGGTTGCCGGGCAATCGGTACAAGGCTTGAGGTCGCACCAAATCTCCTAAGGCGCGGCAGCGAACAGGTCACGGGGAAGGCGACGTAGCCCTCCTAACTTCCCCGAGATACCAGCGGCCTTCGGCCCACCATATATTTCTAGCGATTGCGATCCACAGAAACCATGCCCGTGCTGGCTGACGCCGCCGACGTGCTGAGCGATCAGCTTCGCCTCCACCTGGAACGCCTCTCGGTGGTCCTTACGCCGCATGCGCACGAACTGGACGGCCAGTTCCGCTCGCGGCTCCGCAAGACGCGGTTCGATGCACGGCAAATCAAGGCACTCTGCGATATCACGCCTGGCGCGGCGGCCCGTATCCTTGTGGCGGGCGGGGTTCCGCACGATTTTTTTGAGCTGGTGGAATATAGCGGCCGCCGCCTGGCCAAGCTCAACGTCCCGCCGGCCAGTGTCCTGCATGCGCTGCGCGAATACGATCGTGTCCTCGATCCGATTTTGGTTCTTTCCTACCCGGACGAATATAAGAACCTCCGTTGGGCGCGGCAGCAATTGCAGTTCTGCATCATTCTTACCCTGAACAACGCGTACTATCAGGTTCGGGAAGCCGAAACCCAAGCCTTCTATGAGCTATTTCGCGCCGAGCTCCAGGCAGCCGAACTGGACGACCTGCTGCGCCGTTCGCTCGAAACCCTGCGGAAGTTCTGCCATGCCGAAGATGGGCGCATGTTGCTATTTGACGCGGAACAGCCGCCGGCGCCGCGTCTACTGAGCCGCCTGGCCAAGCCGCAACTGGTGCCCCGTGGCAAGCCAGCCGACGCCCTGATTCTCGATCCGCAACTGCGCACGCGCTATCCATGGTTCTGGTCGGTCCCGCTGGCAGAAGACGGGCGGGTCGCTGGTGTCCTGCAACTCGCGTTTGCGAGCGAATATCCCTGGCTGCCGCGTGAACTCGAATTGCTGGACGCCGCCGCCGAACGTTGCCTGCGCGTGGCCGAGAGGACGCGCCTGCTGGAGGACCTGGCCCGGCGCGAGCGCCAGGTGAGGCAATTGAGCGAGCACATGATGCAGATCGAAGAAGAGGAGCGCCGCCGCATCAGCCGCGAATTGCACGACGAAGCCGGCCAGTCGCTGCTATGCATTCGCCTGAAGCTCGAATTGCTTGGTAAAACCGCGCCCGAAGCCATGCGTGCACCCCTTGAGGAGACCCGCCGGCTGACCGAGCACAGCATCACCGAGATCCGCCGCATCATTGGCGCGCTAAGCCCGGCCGTGTTGGAACAGTTGGGCTTAGCTGCGGCGCTTCGGCAACTGGCCACGCGCTTTCGCGACGTTTATTCCGGCCAGGTGCGCCTGCAGCTGCCGCGCCGCCTGGGCACAGTGCCGCGCGAGATCGAAATCGCCGCGTTCCGCCTGGTCCAGGAGTGCTTCCACAACATCGCCAAACATTCCCAGGCCTCTCTCGTAAACCTTTCCCTACATTCCTCCGATGGATTACTGAGGCTGAACGTCGTGGATAACGGCGTCGGCTTTGAGGTAAAGGCAGCGCTCGAAAAGCAAAGTTCCTTCGGCCTGGCAGGCATGCGGGAGCGCGTGGCGCTGCTGGGCGGGAAATTGGAGATCACGAGCCGACCCAAACGCGGCGCCAGGATTTCCGTGGAGCTTCCCGTCGCCAAGGCAACCCAGAAAGGATCCGTCGCGCGAGCGCAAATTGAACATGGCCAAGATTCGAGTCTTTCTCACGGATGATCACACCCTGTTTCGGCAGGGCATAAAGACCCTGGTCGGCTCCGACCCGGACATGGAAGTCGTCGGCGAAGCTTCCAATGCCATCGATGCCATCGCCGAAACGGCTGAATTGAAGCCCGATGTCGTATTGATGGACATCGGCATGGCCGGATTAAGCAGTTTCGAAGCCACGCGGCAGATCCGCAAGAGCCGGCCCGAGACGCACGTTCTGTTTCTGACCATGTATGACGACGAAGACTACCTGGTGGAGTGCATGGAATCGGGAGCGTCGGGTTATGTCCTCAAGGACAGCCCGGCCCCACAGCTGCTGAACGCCATCCGCGAGGTGCACCGCGGCGGCAGCTTCCTGAGTCCCCGCATGCTTTCCCAATTGGTGGACGATTTCCGCTCGCGCGTAAAATCCACCCAGCGTCTCCCGCGCTTCGCCACCCTGACGCAGCGCGAAAAAGAGGTATTGAAAATGCTGGCAGAAGGCAATTCTGTCAAGGAGATAGCCTGTACACTGAATCTGAGTGTGAAAACCGTCGAAGCGCATAAGTTCAATCTTATGCGTAAGTTGGATATCCACAATAAAGCTCAGCTCGTACAGTACGCCGTCCAAAAGAAAATCATCAAAATCCCCATCGCCGGATAACTCAGCCGACCTAGAGCCTCACAAATCCGAAAACACATCCGACGTCTCGCCATCCGCAAATTCAACGTTCTTCCGAGAACAGGCCGCCAGGGGGGCGGTGTTTGACGAGACTTATGCGTAAGGTCCGGTGCGACAGAACGGTCGCGCGCGTGCCCGAAGCGAATCGGGCGTGATCGACGGGGGGTGACGCCCACGTGAGAGAATTTACAGCGCGGGAAGCCTCATTGAAACAACCGGCCTCAGCATGGCGTACAACCTAGGGAAGAAACTGGAGGTATGTTTATGAGCCTTTGGCTCGATCTCCGCTACGCTGTGCGAATGTTGCGCAGGGCACCTTCGTTCAGCACCATTATCGTTCTGACCCTAGCCCTGTGCATAGGCGCGAATACAGCCATCTTCAGTGTGATCGATGCGACCTTGCTCCGACCGCTGCCATACCCCGATCCGGACCGGCTGGCGGGCATCGTGACGCATGGGAAGCATGAAGGCGGGGAGTTTGATCAGAGCGATCAAACGGGAGCGACTTGGGAAGTGATCCGCGATCACGCGACCGATATCGATGCGGCGGCTTACTCCGACGGCGCAGGCGGCGTGAATTTCGCTGCCGGCGGCACGGCTCAATATGTCCAGCAGCAGCGAGTAGGGGCCGGGTTCTTTCGCGTACTTGGTGTGCCGCCGCTGATCGGGCGGGAATTCACGCGTGATGAGGATCGTCCCGGCGGTCCGGCAGTTGTCATTTTGAGCTACCATTTCTGGCGGCGCGTTTTTCAGGGGAACGCTTCCGCCGTCGGGCAAGCCATCAATTTACGCGGTGAGCCGTTCACGGTAATTGGCGTGATGCCGGAAAATTTCCATTCCGATGCTCCGGCCGATCTTTGGACGCCTCTGCGGCCCACCACGACGGGCGAAGGCGAGGGGATAAATTACAGCGTCGTGGCGCGCGTGAAGCCGGGCGTTAGCTGGGCACAGGCCGATAGTCAGTTGGAGGCCGTGGGCGCCCAGGCGATTGAAGAGCGGCACTACAGCAAAGATGTTTCCGCGCGGCTGCGTCTGGGGCCGCTGCAAAAGTGGGAGAGGCAAGATATCAGCAAGGCGTTGCTGATC
>JASHOO010000566.1 GCA_030041035.1 Bryobacteraceae bacterium
AGCGGAGCGGCGTCGAGCCGTTTGCCTGGTTCCGCGACGTGCTCTCGCGCATCCCGTCGCACTCCATCACCCGGCTGAGCGAATTGTTTCCCCACAACTGGAAGCCAATCACCTGCTCGGTTCAAGTCTAAGCCCCGAATCCGCCGTCACTAACATAAAACCAGCGCCAGCGTGAGCGCGGTTTACGAGCCGCTTAGCCGTTACCGACTCGAGTGTAGTCGTCCCGCCCGGCAGTCTCCAGTTTGAGAATGGATTCGCAGACACGGTGACTCAAGGCCAAACCACCTTTGACTTCCCCGAAACTCTGCTGCGTCTTGGCGTGGCCTCGAAAACTGAGCTGCGTCTGACGGCTCCCGACTTCTTCGATCAGTCCGGAGCCGGCTCCGGCTTTGGCGACGTCACCATCGGGATCAAGCAGCAGCTCGGCCCCGCGGCGGGCTTCGATGTTTCGCTGGTCCTGTCGCTCAGTCTCCCCACCGGCGCCCGCGCCTTCTCGAGTCACGGCTATGATCCCTCGGTGCAACTGCCCTGGTCGCGCGCGCTCTCCAAGAACTGGACCATCGCGGGAATGTGCTCGGTCTACGGGCTGACCGAAAACGGCCGCCGCAACGTGACCGGCGAGACCACCTTCCTGTTTGACCGCCAGTTGACCTCCCGCTGGGACGCGTTCGCCGAGTACGCCGGCGACTTTCCCGAGCAGGGAGGTCCCCGCCACCTGCTGCACTTCGGCACCGCCTACAAAATCGCGCCCGAGCAGCAGCTCGATTTCCACGTCGGTGTGGGCCTCTCCGCGGCAGCGGTGGATCACTTCTTCGGCATCGGCTACTCATTTCGCTTGCAGGCGTTCGCGCAGCGGTAGGGGGCCGGACTGACCACCCTCCACCCCGGGGGAACAGAATGAACCCGCAACACCATGAATAGCAAGGGGAGGAACGCACACGCCCGTTGGAAAGCGGTGACGAACGCACGGTTCGTCAACGGCATAGGTTCACCGAGCCCTGTTCGGCTCTGTATTGACGCCGCGCTTCTCACCAAATAGCAATTGAAGCTCACGGCACCGGGGATGAGTAGGACCTTGACGGGCCGCGCGACTCCTCGATTGCGGCACACGTTTCCTCTCTACAGATTCCTCGTGTTACCGCCGATAGACGGGAGAGCGGTCCGCGCACACCGTTGCATCCGAAACGTCTTACGGCCGCGCCATCCGGTATGGATCTCACGCACGACTCGGCGAAAGGGGAACCGCAACCACCGGCTGCCATCGCTGACAAGCGCCTGGCCCGACCCCTTCGCCGGCCGCTCTGGGAAGCCAACCCCGCCGCCTGTTTTGCATTGAACGAGCAGGGAATCATTCTGTCCTGCAGCAGGTTTGCGGGCGAACAACTGGGTTATGGCGTCGAGGAATTGTCGGGCCGCGAATTCCTGCTCACCTCTCACCCGGAAGACAGACCTGCAGTTTCCGGCCTGATTCGCTCCTGCCTCGAGCGTCGCTCCGAGTTGATGCAGGCCGAGCTGCGGAAACTCCGGCGTGACCAGAGCGTCATCTGGGTCAACGAGAGGGCGCGCGCCGTAACCGGCGACGATGGCGATCCGGTGGTGCTGGTCGTCTGGGAGGACGTGACAGACCGCCGCTTGGCGCATGCCGCCGTTCGGGAAAGCGAAGCCAGATACCGCGCCATCGTCGAAGCCGTCGACGGCTTGATCTACGTCTGCTCACCGGACTATCGCATCGAGTTCATGAACCGGCAGCTTATCGAACGCACAGGAAGGGATGCCACGGGTGAGCTTTGCTATCAGGCGCTCCATGGCCTGGACCATGTCTGTACCTGGTGCGTCAACGAACGCGTCGCCCGCGGAGAAACGGTTCGCTTTGAGGTGCAGAGCCCCAAGGACGGGCGTTGGTACTACGCCGTGGACACGCCCATCCGTCACGCCGATGGAACCGTCTCCAAACAGGCGGTGATTCAGGACATCACGGAGCGCAAACTTTCCGACGAAGCCCGGTTGCGCGGCATTACCGATTCGGCACTGGACGCCATCGTCATGATGGACCCGCGCGGCGCCATCACCTTCTGGAATCCCGCGGCCGAATTGATTTTCGGCTACCGGAAAGAAGAAGTTATGGGGCAGAGCCTGCATCGCCTGCTCGTGCCGGAACGTTATCGCGGCCGTTACGACCCCGCGTGCCCGGAATACATGCGCGGCGCCGAGCCGATGGCAAAGACCATCGAGCTGCCGGCAAGACGAAAAGACGGCCGTGAGATCTCCGTGGACCTGTCTCTTTCGAAAATTTCCCTGGCCGGCGAGTGGCAGGCCATCGGCATCATGCGCGATGTCACCGAGCGCAAGCGGGCCGAGCAGGTCTTGCGGGAGAGCGAAGAAAAGTTTCGCCAGTTGGCCGACAACATTCGCGAAGTCTTTTTTGTCATGAGTGTGGCCGACCACAAAACGCTCTATGTCAGTCCCGCATATGAAGAGGTCTGGGGCCGCAGCCGGGACACTCTTTATCGGGATTCCAACGCATGGCAGCAAGCGCTTCATCCCGGCGACCGCGAGCGCGTGATCACCCAAACCACCAGGCGTCTCCAGGGAGAACCCATTGACCTGGAATACCGGATCCTGACTCCGGAAGGCCGGGAGAAGTGGATTCGCAGCCGGTCGTTTCCCATTCGCGACCAAGCTGGCGAGCTCGTGCGGCTGGTCGGAATCGCCGAGGATATCACCGACCAGAAGCATTATCAGGCGGAGCTGATTCGTGCCCGGGAAGCCGCGGAAGCGGCCAATCGGGCCAAGAGCGTGTTTCTCGCCACCATGAGCCACGAGCTGCGCACGCCGCTCAACGCCATCCTCGGGTTCACTGAACTCGTGGAACTGGAGATGGGGGACCGCGGCATTGACGATTGGCAGACCGACATCCGCAAGATCCGCACCGCGGGCAATCATCTGCTCGATCTCATCAGCGACATCATGGACTTGTCCAAGATTGAAGCCGGAAAGATGGAGCTCCACCCGGTGGTGTTCGACATGGCTGAAGTAGTCGAAGACATCGCCGTCAGCGTGGAGCCGCTCGCCAAAAAGAACGGCGACGAACTGCAAACCGCCTGTCGACCGATGGCCTTGTACGGCGACCGGCTGCGCATCCGCCAGTGCCTCTTCAATCTCGCCGGAAACGCCTGCAAATTTACGCACGACGGGAGCGTGCGCGTCGAGGCCACGCTCGACGAGAGCGGTGGCGCGTCCTGGTGCACGGTGCGCGTGGCCGACACCGGCATCGGCATCAGCGCCGAGGACTTGCCTAAGCTCTTCAGCCACTTCACGCAGGTGGATAGTTCCACCACCCGGAAGTACGGCGGCACCGGGATGGGTCTGGCCATCAGCCGCAAGCTCGCCCGCCTCATGGGCGGCGACATCGGCGTGGAAAGCACGCCGGGACGGGGGTCCACGTTCACCTTGCGTTTTCCGGCAGTGGCGCCGCCAGCGGATGCTGGCAAGGAATAAATTCATGGCACTCATACTGGTAGTCGAAGATGACGAAGCCAATCAGGAACTGGTCACGCGATTCCTGAGAAGGAACGGCCACCTCGTGATTCAGGCGCGCGATGGCCTGACCGGCACGCTGACGGCTCAGGAAACCATGCCCGATCTGATCCTGATGGACCTGGGCCTTCCCAAACTCGACGGCTGGGAAGCCTCGCAGCGCATCCGCTCCAATCCGGCAACCGCGCACATCCCCATCATTGCCCTGACCGCTCACTCGCTCACCGACGACGTGACCAAAGCGGTTGCATCCGGCATTGATGCTTACGAAACGAAACCGGTGGTGTACCAGCGGTTGATGAAAAAGATCGAGACGCTGGTCAAAGAGTAAGGCGGTCGTTCGCGTGCGGTACGAGCGGTTCGTGCCGAGCTCCCCGGAGAAAGACCAGTTGGATGCTGGAGGTGGGCAGATCTAGCGCTCCCAGCAGATGCGCTTCGCTGGGCGCGGCCCATCCGTCGCCGGCCGGTTTTGAGCCGGGTAGAATGAAAGCTGCATGCTTGGCGACAAAAGGTTTCTGCGCACGATAAGGCTGCGGAATATCCTGTCCTTTGGCCCTGAGAATCCGGAACTGAAGCTGGAGTCTTTGAACGTTTTGGTCGGGCCGAACGGCTCCGGCAAATCAAATCTAATCGAAGGCATCGGTTTGCTTCAGGCCGCCCCGGGAAATCTCCTCGAACCTATACAGTCGGGCGGTGGTGTTTCGGAGTGGCTGTGGAAGGGTTCGGAGAAGACGCCAATTGCAGAAATAGAAGCAACTGTTTTCTACCCGCAAGGCAACATGCCACTTCGCCACCGGCTCGATTTCACCGTCATCGGACAACGTTCCGAACTTGTGGACGAAGCGATAGAAAACGAGCACCCAAGTTGGCCGGGCGCGGTGGACGTTTTCTTCTATTACAGGTACCAGAACGGCCACCCGGTGCTCAATTTAAAGGGAGGATCGCCGACAAGTCCCGACGGACGTTCCGTTCGCCAACTGCAGCGGCAGGATTTGGCACCCGATCAGTCTGTTCTATCTCAGCGCAAAGACCCTGAGCAGTATCCTGAACTCACTTACCTTGGTAGAGAATACGCTCAAATAAAGCTGTTTCGAGAATGGAATCTCGGACGAAGCACCCAGCCAAGAAAGCCACAGCCAACTGACCTCTCTGCAAACTTCCTTCGCGAGGATGCGGCAAACATTGCGCTCGTTCTCAACGACTTGGAGCACCGACCCAATCTCCGGGCCACCCTGGTCGAAAAGCTGAAAAACGCTGACGAATCCATTGTCGACTTTTCAACGAGGGTCCTAGGCGGGACAATACAGTTATTTCTCCATTACTCCGGTCTAAAGTCCCCAGTCCCTGCAACTCGGCTCTCTGATGGGACGGTTCGCTACCTCTGCCTTCTTGCTGTTCTGTGTCATCCTGCTCCTCCACCCTTGGTCTGCCTCGAAGAGCCGGAGCTCGGCCTTCATCCCGACCTTCTCGCCGGACTCGCAGACTTGTTGGTTGATGCATCCCATCGCATGCAACTGATCGTTACAACTCACTCCGACGTGCTCATTGATGGCTTGACGAAGGTGCCAGAGGCAGTCGTTGTATGCGAGAAAAAGAACGGTTCCACAGCCATGAGCCGCCGAACAGGCGCTGAGCTGGCTCAATGGCTGCGAGACGACTACGGCCTCGGGCAGCTCTGGCGAAGCGGTGAAATCGGCGGGAACCGCTGGTGAGAGTGAAGATCTACGTAGAAGGTGGTGGGGACCACAACAAGGAACTGCAGACTAAATGTCGGCGCGGCTTTGCCGAGTTTTTTCGAAAATCCGGCCTCGAAGGCCGCCTGCCAAGGGTCGTCGCTTGCGGCGGACGAAGACGCGCTTTTGAGAGTTTTCGAGCCTCTTACGAGAGCCACCAAGAGGATGAGTTGCCGATTCTGTTGGTCGACAGCGAGGACCCGGTCGTAGTGGAACCGTGGGATCACGTTAGGTTACGCCCAGGCGATGGCTGGCAGCGCCCTCACGGGGCATCACCCGATCAAATCCACCTGATGGTACAAGCTATGGAGGCGTGGTTTCATGCCGACAAAGACAAACTAGCGGAATATTATGGACGGGACTTTCGAGTGACCGCTTTAAGTCAGGGGGTGGACATAGAGAATATCCCCAAACCGCGCCTTTTTGCAGGCTTGCAGAACGCGACGCGGGACTGTCAGAAGGGCGAGTACTCGAAGGGCGAACACTCATTCGAACTCCTCGCTCAAATTGATCCCGTAAGAGTGAGGGCGTCTTCGCCTGTACATGCGGAACGGCTTCTGGTTGTGCTGGATCGGATATGCGTCCGGTAGGTGATCTGCCCGCGCACACACCTTAGTGGTCCCATAGCAGCATTGCACGATGAGAATGGTTGGAGATGCCGGCGTCGGTCACTGCCGCAGCAGGCCGCCCTCCTCCCCCATGAAACAATATCCCTATGCCCCCTCAGTCCGCGCCTCCCACTCCCCTCGCCCGCGCCGCCCACATGCGCCATCTCGTCGACCAGCTTCGTAAACTCGAAGATCGCCTCCGCGCGGGCGGCGGGGCATCCAAGATCGAGCGGCAGCACAAGGCCGGCAAGCTCACGGCGCGCGAGCGCATCGCGCAACTGCTCGATCCCGGCGCGCGCTTCCTCGAAATCGGACTGCTCATCGCCTACGACCAGTACGAAGGCCAGGCGCCCGCCGCCGGCGTCGTCACCGGCATCGGAAAAATCGAGGGCCGCCCCGCCGTCATCGTCGCCAACGACGCCACCGTCAAAGCCGGCTCCTGGTGGCCCGAAACCATTACCAAAATTTTGCGCGCGCAGGAAATCGCCATGCGCAATCGCACGCCCATCGTCTACCTCGTCGATTCCGCCGGTGTCAATCTCCCCTATCAGGACGGCATCTTCCCCGGCCAGTACGGCGCGGGCCGCATTTTTTTGTATAATTCATTAATGCGGCGCCGGCTCCGGGTGCCGCAATTTGCTGCCGTCATGGGACCTTGCATCGCCGGCGGCGCCTATCTTCCCGCGCTCAGCGACATCTTGATCATGGTCGAAAAGACGAGCTTCATGGGCTTGGGCGGCCCGAATCTCGTCAAAGGCGCCACCGGCCAGGTCATTGACTCGGAATCGCTCGGCGGCGCGAAACTCCACACCGAGTCGAGCGGTGTCGCCCACTTCATGGCCAAGGACGACGCGGAATGTCTCCAGATGCTGCGCGAACATTTTCGCCGCCTCCCCGATCCGATTCCGCCCACCAAATCCACGCCCCCCGCGCGCCCGCCCGAGCAACTCTACGAAGCGCTGCCCGCCGATCACCGCCTCCCCTACGAAATCGAAGAGATCATCTTCCGCATCTTCGACGCCGACGACTATCTCGAGTTCCAGCCCGCCTACGCGCCCGAAATGATCTGCGGCAACGCCAGACTCAACGGACGGCCAGTCGCGCTGATCGCCAACCGCCGCGGTTTCTTGAAGTCGGACGCCGGCCCGCGCATCGGCGGCATCGTCTATACCGCATCCGCGCGCAAGGTCGCGTACTTCGTGGAAAACGCGGAACGTGCCGGCCTGCCCATCATTTATTTGCAAGACGTATCCGGCTTCATGGTCGGCGCTGAAGCCGAGAAGGAAGGTATCATCCGCGCCGGAGCCGACATGGTCGAAACCATGGCCACCACCACCGTTCCGAAAATCATCCTGACCATCAATCACGCGAGCGGCGCAGGCTACTACGCCATGGCCGGCCAGGGCTTCGACCCCAATTTCACCTTTAGCTGGCCCACCGCCCGCATCGGCGTCATGGAAGGCGATTCAGCCGTGCAGGCGCTGTTTTCCGTCGAGCTCGAAAAACTGAAATCCGCCGGCGCATCCCTCCCCGATGACCTCCAACAATCCATCGAAAAAACCCGCGCCGATTACGAACGCTGGTTAGATGCTCGGTACGCCGCCGCAAGAGGCCATGTAGACGCGCTCATTGACCCGCTGGAATCCCGCGACGTGCTGTCTCTTGCTTTAGAAGTCTGTCTGAGCAGGCCTCGCAGCACGCCGCTGGCCGTAGAGACCGCATGCCCCTGACACCTAACACCTGGCACCTGACACCTGCGGAGCGAGCGTAGCGATGCTCCGCATAGCCAACGGCCAAGGTTTCTGGGGCGATTGGCTCGAGGCTCCCGTCCGCCTCATCGAGCAAGGACCCATCGACTATCTGACTCTCGACTATCTCGCCGAAGTCACCATGTCGATCCTCCAAAAGCAGCGCCAAGCCGATCCGAATCTCGGCTACGCGCGCGACTTCCCTCCCCTGATCGGCCGAATCGCCCGGCAGATGCTCGAGCGCAATATCCGCGTCATCGCCAATGCCGGCGGCGTCAATCCCATCGCCTGCGCGGAGGCCGTTCGTAAAGCCGCACCCGGAATCAAGGTCGCCATCGTCCTCGGTGACGATGTGCTCCCTCGCATCGATGAATTCCTCGCCAAGGGATACGAGATGCGCAATCTCGATACCTGCGCACCGCTCGCGTCCATCCGCGATCGCATCCTGAGCGCGAATGCTTACACCGGCGCTTTCCCGCTAGCCGAAGCCCTCGCCACCGGCGCGCACGTGATCCTTGCCGGCCGCGCCGCCGACCCCGCCCTCACACTCGCCCCCATGATTCGCGAATTCGGCTGGCGCGAAACCGATTGGAATAAGCTCGCCGCCGGCACCGTCGCCGGCCACATCATCGAGTGCGGCACCCAGGCCACCGGCGGCAATTGCCAGGTCGATTGGCAAAGCATTCCCGACCTCGCCAACATCGGCTATCCCATCGTCGAAGCCGAGTCCGACGGCACCTTTGTCGTCACCAAGCACCCCGGCACTGGCGGCCGCGTCCATTCCGACATTATTAAACAGCAGTTGCTTTACGAACTCGGTGATCCGAAAAACTTCATCGCTCCCGACTGCACCGCGGACTTCACCACCATCCACCTCGACGACATCGGTCCCGATCGGGTCCGCGTCTCCGGCATCCACGGCCGCGAGCGCCCCGCAAACCTCAAGCTTTCCATCAGTTACGCCAACGGCTGGAAATCCATCGGGACTCTCATTTTCAGTTGGCCGCAAGCCATTGAAAAAGCAAAGGTTGCCGATCAGATCGTGCGCACCCGCTTGAAAGCACTGGGTTTAGAGTTCGACGAGGTCCATACCGAATTCTTTGGCGCCAACGCTTGTCATGGCTCGCTCGCCACGACCGTCGACCCTCCAGAAGTGCAACTGCGCATTGGAGTTAGAAGCTTCAATCGCAAGGCCGTCGACCGTTTTACCCGCGAACTGATTCCATTGGTGTTAAGCGGTCCGCCCGGCGCTACCGGCTATGGCGACGGCCGCCCGCCGGTGCGTGAAATCGTTTCCTACTGGCCGGCGCTGGTACCGCGCGGAGAAATTCAATCGTCCATCGAGGTACTGGGATGATGATTCCGCTCTCAAAAATCGCCCATACCCGCTCCGGCGACAAGGGCGATACCAGCAACATTGGCGTCATTGTTTACGATCAGAAGGATTATCCGTTGCTGGTAAAGGAGTTAACCTCGGAGCGCGTCAAGGCATTTTTTGGCGATATGGTAAAGGGGAAAGTGGAACGCTTTGAACTGCCGAATCTGGGCGCTCTGAACTTCGTCTTGCACGAAGCGCTCGGCGGCGGCGGAACGGTTTCGTTGCGCATCGATCCACAAGGCAAAACGCTGGGCGCGGCATTACTAAAAATGCAAATCAAAGCCAATGATCACATGGGATACAACATATAGTGGTCAATGCACGAAATGCACTGTTTATCGCGTGGAATATCCTTTACTTTTGGTGTCTGCGCGCTTAGTATGGTCACAATGCAGGAGGTAGAGTTTGCTTAGGCTAAAGCGGCTGGAGCTGCAGGGGTTTAAATCGTTTTGCGACCGCACCGAACTCCGCTTCAACGGCGGCGGCATCGCGGCGATCGTGGGTCCGAACGGTTGCGGCAAATCGAATCTCAGCGACGCCATCAGTTGGGTGCTGGGCGAGCAATCCGCCAAAAGCTTGCGCGGGGCCCGGATGGAAGACGTCATCTTCGCCGGCACGCGCGACCGCAAATCCACCGGCATGGCCACGGTCACGATGACCCTGCACGACCCGCAGCACACGCCGGATAAACCCGGCGAGATCACCATCACACGGCGGTTATACCGGTCGGGCGAGAGCGATTACCTGATCGACGGCCACATCTCGCGCCTGCGCGACATCCAGGACATTTTCATGGGCACGGGTCTCGGCCCGGAAAGCTACGCCATTATCGAGCAGGGGCGTATCGGGCAGATTCTGAGTTCGCGGCCACAGGACCGGCGGTCGATCATCGAAGAAGCGGCGGGCATCAGCAAATTCAAAACGCGCAAGCGGCTGGCGGAAGCAAAACTCGAAAGTGCCAAGCAGAATCTGGCACGAGTGTTCGACATTCTGGAAGAAGTCGGGCGGCAGTTGAATTCGCTCAAGCGGCAGGCTTCGAAAACGCGGCGCTACGCCGAGCTGAAGGCCGAGATGGATGCCCGGCTGCGCCTGGTGCTGGCGGCGCAGTTCCGGCAACTGGAACGTGAAGCCGCCAAGGCCGCGCTCGATCTGAATCTGGCATCGAACGAGCTGCGCACCATCTCCGAGGATGTCACGGCCAATGAGCAGGAGCGCGAGCGGCTGCAAGCTTCCTGCTACCAGACCGAAGCGCAGTTGACGGCGCTGCGCGCCGAGCTAGCCGCATTTCAAGTGGAAGCCGAGCGCACGCGTGGGCGCCTGGAAGCGCAGGTGCGCGAGACCGGCGCCATCGAAGAACGCATCGCGCAGGGCGAGCACGAAGTGCAGGAGCTCGAAGCGCGATCCACTGCGCTCGCCGGCGAGCGCGATACGCATGCGGCAGCGGTCGCGGAGCTCGATGGCCTGATCACCAGCGCGCGCGAGCGCATGCTCGAAAAGAACCAGACACGCGACCAATTACAGGCGCGCGTGGAGCAGCAGGAAAAATCGATCGAAGACGGGCGCATGGCAGTGCTGCGCCTGATGGGCGAGACCTCCACGCTGCAAAACCAGCTTGCGCAGATCGACGAATATCTGGCCGGCATCGAGCGGGAGACACTGCGAGCGGCCAAAGAAGAACAATCGGCGGCGGCGGAAGTGGAGCGGCTGGCCAAAGCTCGCAAGGAGATTTCGCAATCCCTCGAACGGCGGCAGTTGGAAATCGAAGCTGTCCGCGGCGAGCGCACGCGCACGGAAGAAGAGTTAGCTTCGCGCAAATCCGCGGCGGCCGAGCTGCGCGCGCATATCGACACCTTGCGCACGGAGTTCTCGCATCAACAGGCGCGCAAGACTTCGCTCGAGGACATTCTTTCGCATCGCGCTTATTCGACCGATTCGGTGAAGCGCCTGTTCGGCACGCTCGCAACCGATGGCAGCTTCCAGCCGTTGGGTCTGCTGGCGGATTTCATAGACGTGGACCCGGCTTATGAGCGCGCCGCCGAAGAGTTTCTGCACGACGAGCTGGAGTACGTCGTGGTCGAAGATTGGGACCAGGCCGAGCGCGGGATGGGCCTGCTGCGCACGTCGACCGACGGCCGCGCGACGTTCCTGGTGCATAGCGGCAACGGCCGGGACCACAGCGCACCCGAGCCTGCGCCCGAGCTTCCGAAGCTCACCGACTACCTGCGGCTGACCAATGGATTTGCCGGGCAGCCGCTCGATCTGCTGCCGCGCCTCGCCAATTGCCGCATCGCGCAGGATCACGCCGAAGCGCAGCGGCTTTCCGAAGAGCATCCGGATTTCTATTTCCTGCTGCCGGATGGTTTGTGTTACCACGGGCGCACGCTGAGCGGCGGCAAGAAGACAGCCAGCGGCCCTCTGGCCATGAAGCGCGAGCTGCGCGAGCTCACCCGTACACTCGCGGTGCGCGAGAGTGAACTCAACGACTGCGTGGCGCGCGCCGATGAACTGGATCGCGAAATCGGCGTGCTCGAAAGTGAGCTCGAACGGTTGCGCGCGCTGCAACAGGCAGGCGAGAAAGATACCCTCGCGCTCGATCACGAAATGCGCAAGCTCACCGAGGAAACCGGTCGCGCCAACTCGCGCATTTCGGTGGCGCGGCTGGAGCTCGAGCGGCTGGGGCGCGAAAACGAGCGCTCGATCGAGCAGCGCGAGCGCAATCGCGAAGCCATTGCAGAGAAAGAGGCGCAGCGGGCGGAGTGCGAGCAGGCGCTCGAAGCGCAGCGCGAGGAGATGGAGAAGCTCGAAGCCGAAGCCGCGCGCGCCGGCGAAGAGCATGCTGCGCTACGCGTGGAGCTGGCGAGCCTGGAGGAGCGCCAGCGTGCCGAGCAGACTTCGCTCGGGCGCGTGGAGGCGCAGCTTTCCGAAGTGAGAGGCCGGCGCGATGAATTGACTCGCGAGATCGAGCGGCTGGGCATCGAGCGCGCGCACCTGCTGGCCGACAACATTCAGCTCGACCGCAAATCGGCGGAGCTGGCGGCGCAGATCGCGGCGGCGGAAAGCGAGGTCAACCACCTGGCATTTGAGGAAACGCAATTCCGCGAGATGCTGGCGGGCGTGGACGAGCGGCTCAAGGGGCTGCGGGCGGAGGTCGAGACGGCGCACGAGAAGCGGTCGGAAATCGAAGTCGACCTGGTGAAGAAGCAGGCGGAGTTGAAGTATCTCGACGAAACCAGCCGCAAGGAGCTGAACTGCGCGGTGGAAGAGCTGATGCCGGACGAGGAAGCGCTGCCCGATGGCGAGGCGCTGGCCGCGGCCGAGCAGCAATACGAGGAGATTCGCGCGCGCATCGAAGCACTGGGACCGATCAACCCGCAGGCGCTCGAAGAGTTTGAGGAGTGCCAGCAGCGCCACGATTTCCTCAGCGCGCAGCGGCAGGATCTGCTCGATTCGATCCGCGACACCGAGCGCGCGATTCAGGAGATTGATGAAGTCTCGCGCCAGAAATTCGCCGACGCATTTGAAGCCATCAACGTCAACTTCCGCGAAGCGTTTCTCACGCTATTCGGCGGCGGCTCGGGCGAGATGCGCATGACGGATGAAACCAACATCACGGAGTGCGGCATCGACATCATCGCGTCGCCTCCGGGCAAGAAGCTGCAAAACGTGCTGCTCCTTTCGGGCGGCGAGAAGGCACTGGCCGCGCTGGCGCTGCTGATGGCGATTTTCCGCTACCAGCCGAGCCCGTTCTGCGTGCTCGACGAAGTGGACGCGCCGCTCGACGAAGCCAACATCGGCCGCCTCATGCGCCTGCTGCGCGAGATGAGCACGGGCACGCAGTTCATCATCATCACCCACTCGAAGAAGACCATGGAATCCGCGCAGGCCATGTACGGCGTGACCATGCAGGAGCCGGGCGTTTCGAGGTTGGTGAGCGTGAAGTTCGACGGCGTAGCGGCGAGCGTGGCAGCGGCCCCGGCGGCGTGAGGGGGGAGCGGTCGCTTCGCTATACTTGATCGGGTGGATCGCGGTGATGTAGTAGGAAAAGCTCTAGGGTTAGGATAGGATCGCTTTACCAATGAGCAAGGGGCCATATACGAAGGCTGGCCGCTTGGCGGACGTGCTGGCGCTCATTCAAGTACTCGCGCTCGATCCATACACGAAGCGAACCGAATCAGGCCTTAACCGCGAACTTCAAGGTGCCCCGTCTTCAGCTCGGGACTGGTTCTCAGTTGCCAAGGAGCATCGCGAGCTATTTCGCGTTCAAAACGAAGACGAACCGGGGCTCTCTCTCGTTGCGAGGCATGTGCTACCAAGCGACGGAGGAAAGCGCCCTCCCTTGGAGCCTGAGTTCGTATCTAGGCTTATCGAAGCAGCGATCAACCTCCATGACCGCCAAGTAAATGCTGCCGACCGCTGGAGGTCTTTCATGCCTGCTGTAATCGGTCTGGTCAGTGGAGTAATCGCTAGTTTGGTGACGGTCATCGGCGCACACTACATTGCGGACCACCAGGCCGATTTGCAGAGGAAACAGCTGATTGTCGATCGCAGGATTACGGCAGTGAAAGACTTTGCAGAGGTTTCCTGGCGTGGGCCCGCCGAGCGTAGCATGCGCATAATCGCCCTGCGGGATCGTATCAGAGGCCTGGGTGACTGCAGTGCGGCTGCAGAGAGGCGGTGTGAGGCCCTCGTAACCGACTACAACGCGCTGGTTTCAACCTTCACCCATTGGGGTGCTGAGCAAGCGAGTCAAGCAGTGATAACCTCGGCGTTAACTCACTCCGAGGCTCCCCGCCATCCAAACCTAAGCCTCAAGATTCCGCTCTGGGAACTGCTGAGAACCGAGAACCCCCGCGTTCAGAGCAAGCAGTTGCGGAACATGTTCACTGGCCTTGAGACGCTTTTCGATAAAGACACTCAGTTCAACATCGCTGTCCAGGCCTACGTCTCAAAGGTGTCCCAGTCGATAACATCTCCGGATTAGTGCATCACGCCTGAGCTTGGACGAGTTGCATTCTTCGGCAACGCGAGCAGGTCGCATGACCTCATACTCCTCCAGCCTCACTTCCCCTCTCGCGTGCGCCACCATCTCCTTCGCCGATGCGATCAGCCGCTTGCCCAATGCGGAGTGCCGCCTCTTTGTCATGTCAGTCAATCCGAGAATAGCGCAAGTGGGCCGGGCGTGCCCGGCCCTACAAGCGGCGTTCCTGTAGCGCGGGGCTGGGACAGACCCGCGGCGCTTCCTTACACGGTCCAAACTGCCGCAGGTCCCCGCACACTGCGCGTGGCCCTGCGCTACAGGCCTGTCTTTGCAATGCCGAGCCATAGCGGCAAGGCGCGATCCACATCGCTCAAATCTGCTTCCTTGAGTCTGCCGATCCTCTGGCTGATACGCTGGCGTTTGACTGCGGTCACCTTGTCGATCATGATCTGCGACTCAGCTTTGAGTCCATTCTCCTTGCTGGGGCGGATGGTCAGACGAAACAGCGGGGCATCCACGAGGTGGGAAGTGATGGGACAGATCACAACGCTGGCGTGAGTTGGGTTGAAGAGATCGGACTGAACGACGAGGGCGGGCCGAGGCTTCCCAAAATCGCCGGGTGCGGCGCACACAACGACGTCTCCGCGGCTCACCTCCAATCGGTGGTGTCGGCCTGCTTTTGCCAAAACGCTTCGTCCTCAGTAGTGACTCCGCTCGCGACCAGCGACTGGCGCCGGGCCTCGGCGGCCAGCGCTTCACGGCCGGTCTTGTTCAGGTACTGTTCGAGAGCGCGGTTGATGATCCAGTTCTTTCCCCTGCCCATGTGCCGCGCGGTCCGCTCAAGGCGGACTCGCAGATCCTCGGAAATGCGAAAGCTCGAAGTGCTGGACTTCATGGGTCCAGGATAACACAATTGCAACACACGCCTAAAGTTACCCGCCTGCCAGCTTCCCCGCGGCGATCAGCGATGCTACGTCGGCGACATCCTGTTCCAGGGCGCGGTCGCGGGAGAGGAAGTCGGAGACCTGGCGGATGGCGTTGTGGACCTCGCGGTTGCGCGTGCCGAGCTTTTCGATGGCGCCGCGCAGCTCGGCGGCTTGCGCGGCGGCCAGCAGCACCATAGCGGTCTCATTGCGCAGGCATTCGAGCGCATCCATCGCCGTGACTGCGGCGTGCATTCCGAGGCTCACCACATCCTCGTTGTAGGCTTCGGTGGGCAGCGAGTGAATCGAACTGGGTCCGGCGATCTGGCGCACGGCGCAGGCGAGGCTGGTGACGCTCAACTGCATCCCTTTGAATCCGGAATTCACGCCCGGCTCGGGCACGAGGCTCGAGGGAAGGCCGTTGTTGAACTTGTCATCCACCAGCACGGCCATCAGCGCGTTGGCCCAGTTGGCCATGACGGCGAAATCGATCTTCCAGGTGTCGAGCAGGCGCGCGATGTGGCCGCCGTAGAAATTGCCCGCGCGATAGAGCGTGCCGGTTTCGGGATCGACCAGCGGATTGTCGTTGGCGGAATTGATCTCGCGCTCGAGGAGCGCTCGCGCCTCTTCGAGCGCTTCCCAAACCGGACCGAGGCCCTGCGGCGGGCAGCGCAGCGAATAGCAGCTTTGCCGCGCGGAATCGCCAGCCATTCTGCTGCCGGCGAGGTGCTCGCGGATGTGCGCCGCCACGGCGATCTGGCCAGGATGCCCCTTGGCCTCCTGCACCCAGGGGGCGAAGGGTTCGGTGCCGGCCTCGAGCGCTTCAATCGAAAGC
>JASHOO010000567.1 GCA_030041035.1 Bryobacteraceae bacterium
AGCCGAGGCGCTTCATCAACGTGACCCAGGCACGGGCAATGTGGGCGGGGTCCCACCCGGTCGCGGTCGGCCTGCCTGAAAACCCGTAGCCCGGCATCGACGGAATCACAACGTCGAAGGCATCTGATGCGCTTCCACCGTGAGCCGTGGGATTGGTGAGCGGCTCGATGATCTTGAGTTGCTCGACCACCGAGCCGGGCCAGCCGTGCGTGACGATGAGGGGCAGTGCATTCTTATGCTTCGAACGAACGTGGATGAAATGAATGTCTAGCCCGTCGATCTCGGTGATGAATTGCGGATACGCGTTCAGTCTCGCCTCGACTTTGCGCCAGTCGTATTCTGTGGCCCAATAGCGGGCCAACGCCTGCATGGTAGCGAGTTGCACGCCCTGTGTGGCATCCGGTACGGTTTCACGTTCGGGCCATTTGGTGGCGTTGATCCGCCTGCGCAATTCGGCAAGTTCCGCTTCAGGAATACTCACTCGGAACGAACGAATCGCGGCCTGATCGCTACCGGTCTGTTGTGCAACTGCAGTTTCTACGCTCATAAACTCCTCCACTTGTTTTTGGAATCGCCGGCCATCCCGGCAGAATGGCTGAAGCAGAAGGTGGGCCATTCGCAGGTGAATGAAGACAAAGCGCCAGGCATCGAAGTGACGCCGACGCGTCGGCAATTACGACGAGATCTCGGCATGACGGCTCTTGAAATGGTGAGTCAGCCTCGCGCGCAGTGCCAAGCGCGCTCGTAACAACCGGCTTTTCACTGCGGAAATGGAGATACCGAGGGCTTCCGCCGTTTCCTCAATGCTGAGCTCTTCGACATCGCGAAGAATGAAGACAGCGCGACAGGTCGGTCTGAGACTTTCACTAGCTTGCTGCAGAATCCGCTGTATCTCGCGCTGAGAATACCGTTGCTCGGGATTGTCGTCCCAGACGGCAATTTCCCGCTTCGCCATGTCTTCGACGGGAGTGAGCGTCTCGTCGAGTGACACCGTACCGTGGTTCCGGTGCTTGCGGAGCTTCATCAAGGCTTCATTCGTTGCAATGCGAATGATCCAGGTATAGAACTTGGAATTTCCCTGAAAACTGTCGAGGTGCTCGTACGCCTTCAAGAACGTTTCCTGCAAAACATCTTCGGCATCCTCGTCGTTCTGCATGATCCGTTTTGCGAAGTAGTAGATTCTTCGTTCGTATTGATTCACCAGATCCGTGAAGGCCCCTGCGTCCCGCTTGCGCGCTCTGGCGATGAGCAGGCTCTCTTCGCAAGATAAAGTCGGCTTCTGGTCGGTGAGTGTCATTGCTTGTGTGCTCATAATGGTTCTCGGGTGACTCCTCTCGTTATTCGTAGAGCACCGCCCATGCCACCTTGAAATTCGCGCGAGAAAAAGACTTGAACTTCGGCGCCATGCCCACTTTTCAGCAAAATGACGGGCTCTCGACACGAGTCGTCTCAGATGGCAACTGTGGGGCCAGCTCACACACAAAGGAAAGAAAAATCGGTCTGCGCGGTTCCGCGCCCAAAGCGAGAGACGGAAAACGAGAGTCGGGGGGAATGGGCCTGCGCTACGCGCTCACGGCCTGGGCGCGCGGCATCGAGGTTTGCGGGAATTGCGTTTTGGGGGTGCATTTGTTGATACCCCAGCGTCTGATCTTCGACTCAAGCGTTTGCCGCGGAATGCCCAGCTTTGCCGCTGCCCCGGAAGGCCCGGAAACGCGGCCGTGGGTTTCCGCCAGCGCGGCTTCGATTAGCTCCACTTCGCGATCCGCGAAAGCCGAAAGCCCGTCGCGCGGAGACGAGGCAGCTCCCGGAGCAGACCAGAGCCAGCGATCATCCACAAACAAGGTATCGGTTCGTGTCAGGATAACTGCGCGTTCGACCACGTTCTGTAATTCGCGAACGTTCCCCGGCCAATGGTACGCCTGGAAGAGTTCCACCGTATCCTTGCCAGTATGGCGGATGGTCTTCCCGGCCTTCCTGGCATAAAACTCGACAAAATGTTCAAGCAGCAGCGGAATATCGTCTCGCCGTTCGCGCAACGGCGGCAGGGTGATCGGAAACACACTTAAGCGGTAGTACAGATCTGCGCGGAACTTGCGTTCTTGCACCATGCGAAGAAGGTTCTGATTGGTGGCTGCGATGACCCGCACGTCGACCTGAACGGTGCGGCCGCCACCCAAGCGCTCGAATTGCCGCTCCTGAAGAGCGCGGAGCAGCTTTGGCTGCAGCTCGAGCGGAAGGTCGCCGATTTCATCCAGGAACAGCGTTCCGCGGTCTGCGGCCTGAAAGCGTCCCAAAGATTGTGTGACGGCTCCTGTAAAGGCGCCGCGCTCGTGGCCGAACAGTTCGCTTTCCAGCAGAGCACTAGGAATCGCGGCGCAATTGACGGCCACGAAACGGTTCTGGCGGCGAGGGCTGGTTTCGTGAATTGCCTTTGCGACCATCTCCTTGCCGGTGCCCGTTTCGCCCTGAACCAGGACGGCGCAATCCGCCGGCGCAACCATGTTGACCTCGTGAAGCAAAGTCTGAAACATTGCACTGGACCCAACGAAACCGAGAGTAGCCATCGCTTGCCTCCACAAAGCATCGATACGGCTTTCTGCCGCCCCGTTCACCTATGTGGATCCATTGTCCATGAAACGCAACTATAGGAAATCCCCAATTAGTGCTCTGTAAGGGCCTACATCGTGAATCCAAAAGACTCTTTTGAGTCGAGTGCATGACCCGAATGGGTGCTCTGGTTGGTGGTTAACGCTCGATATCGAGGCGCTTCCATCCAAAGAGCCGGGCGTCAACCGACCATGCCCCGGGGCCCAGCAGGGTCAGCGCTGCGCCGATGCTAGCGAGAAAAACGCAGGCATACAGATTCTCATGGCCTACAAGGGCGCTCCACAACCCTAGAATCACGAGCGCGGTTCCCGCAATGGGCGTCCACAAGCCGGCAAGCAACAGCGCACCATCTCCGAGTGCGAGCAAATGGAGGGCGGTGGATCCGATCGGCTGCGTGGCATGAAATGTCTCGATTCCGTGGGCGATGAGCGCCACGCCGCCTACCATTCGCAGGAGCAACAGCCCGACGCCGGGTGCGCCCCCGGCGAATGTGGAGAATAGACGACGCAATGTAACCCTCTTGAGGATATTCAATCGCTTCGTCTGGCCGAAACCCTCAAACGGGCACCTTTTTAACTCTTTTGGGTTATTCGGGTTCGATAATTCCCCGTTTTAGGCCGATGGTTGCAGCATGAGTACGGTCATTTGCATTCAATTTAGAGAGGATGCTTTTGACACGGCTCTTCACCGTGTCTTCCGTGATGGAGAGCTGAGCGGCGATCAGCTTGTTGGCATTTCCGGCGGCGATTAGCCGCAGGATCTCCACTTCCGCCGGGGTCAGCACCTGGTCCATGGCATGTTCGGCGAGTTCGATCGAGGCCTCGGGCGACAGCGCCTTCTTGCCCGCATGCACGAACCGGATGGTGTCCAAAAGTTCTTTGTGCAGGAGGTTCTTCACCAGGTAGGCGCGGGCACCGGCCTTTAACGCGCGGAGTACTTGGACATCGGCGCTATACGTTGTGAGGACGATAATCTTGGCATCCGGAAACTCCCCGCGAATCGAAATGATGGCATCGAGCCCGTTCATTTCTGGCATCTGCAAGTCCATCAACGTCACATCGGGGCGGTGGGCACGAAACTGCTGGATAGCTTCTAGTCCATTGGAAGCTTCGCCAACGAGCTGCATGTCCGGCTGGTCGGTCACCAATCCGACAATTCCCTGACGAAAAATCGGATGGTCATCGACCGCCAAGATTCGAATCACAATAGGACTGACGCTCACGAGGTCAGCTCCGCGCTACTCTCGAAAAAGAAAACCCGCGCCAAGCTGCCCGCTTTCCGTACGCGCTTGCCGCCGGTATGGTCAACTCCATTTCGGTGCCGGAATTGAGTTCGCTCCAAACCTCGAAATTACCTCCCACAAGGGTGGCGCGTTCGCGCATGCCCCTCAAGCCCCAATGCCCCGGAGCGCGATAATTGCGCACGACGTTCGGATTGATTCCTTTGCCATCGTCGCGGACCCGGAGCCGCAACTGTTGCTCATCATAGCGGATCTCCACTTCGATGCGCCGCGCCTTCGCATGCCGGACCGCGTTTCGCAGCGCTTCCGCAGCAATCCGGTAGACTTCGTCGCGAACCATTGGATTTAGGCTACTGGGAGATCCCTCTACCTGGACGC
>JASHOO010000568.1 GCA_030041035.1 Bryobacteraceae bacterium
ACGTTTTCGACGACCGGAAGAATCACGCCGCGGTGGCGATCGTGACCTACATGCTGCTGGAACCCGTTTCCGGAACAAGCGGACGGCGATCAGCGTAGACTGAACTATGCTCGCTGATCTTCGCATTGCTTTTCGCACGCTCAAACGCACCCCGGGATTCGCCGCGGTGGCGATCGCCGCCCTGGGTCTTGGAATCGGCGCCAACACCGGGATTTTCAGTATTGTCAACGCATTGCTGCTGCACCCGGCGGGTATTGCGGACCCGGAGCGGGTGGTGGCTGTTCGTGTTCGCTATTACAAGCTGAATCTCAGAAGTATCGGGCCGTCGGCTCCGGATCTTGCCGATGTGCGCGATGACCGGGCGGTATTCGAACATGCAGCGCTTTGGAACGACGCCGATTTCAACTACACGGGCGCAGACCTGCCCGAGCGTCTCCAGGGAGCAGTGGTCTCGGCCGAGTGGTTTGACGTGTTCGGGGCAAAGCCGCTGATGGGACGGCTGTTCCGGCCAGAAGAGGATCAGCCGCATGCCAATCAGGTCGTCATTTTGAGTTATGCCGCATGGATGCGGGTATTCGGAGGCGACCCGGCAATCGTGGGCAAGACCGTAGAGCTGAATGAGACGCCGTACCGCGTGATCGGCGTCATGAAAGCGGACTTCCGCTTGCCGCCCGATGTGGATGTGTGGGCGCCGATCGGTCTCTCGAACGAGGAATGGTCTGAGGGCAATCGCTTCAATGAGAACTACACCGGCGCGGCGCGGCTGCGGCCGGGCATCAGCGTGGCGAAGGCCAATGCCGCGATTGAGATTTTGAGCAATCGCGTGCTGAATAGCGGATCGGGGCACGCCGAGTATGCGCGAGACTCGCAGTGGGGCATGTTTGCGATTCCCATCACCGATTTCGCAGTCGGCGACACGAAGACACCGACCCTGGTGCTGCTGGCGGCGGTGGGCCTGGTGCTGCTGATTGTATGCACGAACATCGCGGGACTGATGCTGGCGCGTACGGCGGCGCGGGGGCGGGAGATTGCGGTCCGCACAGCGTTGGGCGCATCACGCTGGCAGATCATGCGGCAGACGGCGGGTGAGAGCGCGATTCTGGCGGCAGCGGGCGGATTGCTAGGCGTTGCGATAGCCAAGGCGGGAGTTCGCGGGCTGCTGTTGCTGGCTCCCGAGCGTGCGGTCGAGGGCATCAGCGTGCCGCTGGATTGGCACGTGCTGGGGTTTGCGCTGCTGGTGAGCGTGGTTTCGGCGGTGTTGTTCGCCCTGGCGCCGGCGTGGCAGGCGACACGCGTCAACTGTGCAGACGCGCTCAAGGAAGGCGGGCGCTCGGGGACGGGCGCGCGACGGCAAAACCTGCGCAGCGTGTTGGTGGTTTCGGAGATGGCGCTGGCGGTGGTGCTGCTGGTGGGCGCGGGGCTCTTCCTGCGCACGCTGGCGCACCTGGAGCGGGTGAGCCCCGGCTTCCAGCCGGATGGAGTTTTGACCGCTAAGCTTACGCTGCCTCAAGCGCAATACAGCTCGCCCGAGAAACAAGTCGCGTTCATCGATGCAGTAACGAAGCGGCTGGCGCAGGCTCCCGGAGCGCGCGCGGCAGCCTCGGTCATTCCGCTTCCATTCAGCGGCAGCGAGGCCTCGGCATCATTCATGATCGTCGGGCGCGCGATGATTCCGGGCGATCCGGGGCCACATGGAAATATCAGCGCCATTACGCCGGATTATTTCGCCGTCATGGGCATCCCGCTTCTGCGCGGACGGACGTTCACCGATCAAGACCGGCAGGGCACGGAACTGGTGGCAGTAATCGATACCAATCTCGCCCGGCAATACTGGCCGAACGAAGATCCGATCGGACAAAGAATCCAGACGCAGAACAAGACCTGGCGGATCGTGGGCATCGTCCAGCATGTGCGGCGGTCCAGCCTGGCGGGAGACGAAAGCAAGGGCATGTACTATCTGCCGCTTCTGCAAATGCCCGTGCCGTACCTGTATCTGACGCTAAAGACGCAGATGGATCCTGCGACACTGGCGAGCAGCGTACAGGCGGCGGTGCGGGATACGGATCCGGCGGAGCCGGTACATGACATCAAGACGCTTGCCGATCTGGTTTCGGCGTCACTTGCGCCGCGGCGGTTTGTGGCGGATATTCTGAGTTTCTTCGCGGTGATTGCGCTGGCGCTGGCGGCGTTGGGTTTGTACGGGATGCTGAGTTACGCGGTGGCGCAGCAGACGCCGGAGATCGGAATCCGCATGGCGCTGGGGGCGGAGCCGCGAATGGTGCTGGTGCACGTGATTGGCACTGGTGTGCGGCTGACGCTCGTGGGCGCGGTAATAGGTGCGCTGGCGGTGATTCCGATTGCCAGGGTTCTGGGAAGCGCGCTGGAAGGAGTGAGCGCGTTCGATCCGTGGGTACTGATCACAACCGCCGCGGTGCTGGGTGCAGCGGCGCTCCTGGCCTGCTATATTCCGGCGCTGCGGGCCACGCGGATTGATCCGATGGAAGCGCTGCGGTTTGAGTGAGCGGAGGGGCGTATTGCTGTAACGCAGGGTACCGCGTTGTTTGCTGGAGACCCTGCGGCCTGTCTCGCGGGGGAACCTAACGGCCGCAGGTACCCGCAAAAGGCGCGTGTCCCTGCGTTACAACCCACCGGAGGGAGCGGAAGTCAGAAATCAGGCGTTGAGCAGGCCGGGGAATCGCTTCGCCAGATAGCCGGGGAACACTTCGCGCAGGTCGCGGTTGCCGAGATGCGCGGCGACCAGCTCTCCCAGCACGTCGCGGAAATCGGTGGTGAGGGCGAGGTCGCGGCCTTCGTGGAGCTGGTGATCGGCGAGGCCGGGCCACTCGCCGTAGACTTTACCGCCGCGCACGTCGCCGCCCATGACGAACATCACGTTGGCGTGGCCATGATCGGTGCCGCGGTTGCCGTTTTCGCGAGCGGTGCGGCCGAACTCGGACATAGTGACCAAAGTGACGTCGGCCATGCGGTCGCCAAGATCCTTCCAAAACGCGGCGAGCGAGCCGCCGAATTCGGCAAGCCGCTGCGCGAGCTGTCCTTCGGAGGAGCGCGGACCGGTTTCGTTGACGTGGTGGTCCCAGCCACCGATATCGGCGAAGGCCACTTCGACGCCCACGTCGGATTTGATGAGCCGCGCGATCTGGCGCAGGCTCTGGGCGAAGGGGCCGTTGGGATATTCAGCGGCCGGCTGATAGGGCTGCTTCTCGAGCGATTGCAGGAGCGCAACGGCGTCGAAGGTTTCGCGAGCGGTGCCGTTCAGAATCTTGTCGGACGAGCCGGCGTACATGGCCTCAAAAATTTTGGACGCACTGTCGTTACGGACCTGGAACGCGTTCAGATTTTCAATGGCGACGGCGTTGTTGCGGCCCCGCATGGCGCGGGGCAGCACGGGACCCATGGCAATGGCGCGAACCGGAGAGATTTGGCGTTGCGTTGACGGAAGCGCGCG
>JASHOO010000569.1 GCA_030041035.1 Bryobacteraceae bacterium
GTCACCCTCGGAGGTGGCCTTCAGCCTTCCGACCAGGTACGCGAACTCCTCTACGTGCCAACGGCAGATATCGCGCATGATGCGCTGCCCTTCCACGCCATCAGCTCCCGGCGCCCGGCCATCGGCGTGGGTGTAATCGTGATGACGCGCCGCGGTGAACCCGAGCCACGGGAATCGGCAAATGCTCTGGCACTTGGTGAGCATGTAGGACGCAACGCGCGTCTGCCGGGTGATGAGAGCCTGCGCCAGCAGATCGCTTTGCAGCTTAGCGATGCGCGGCCAGTCCTTCATGTCTTCGTATTCGGGCGGATCGATGCGCCGGTACTCGGGCGGTAAGCTCGTGACAGCGCGTTCCACATCGCGAACCGACTCCAGATGCTCCTCCACGCGCGCCTGGTCATCCTTGGGGAGTTCCTTCTTGAGCGCAGCCGCGTCTTCCATCACGACGTCCAGGATGCTGCGCTTCCGGTTGATCCAGCCTTCTTCGCGGCGCCCGAACAAGCGGTCAAACAGGCGGTCGGGCAACATCTCCGGCGGAAGGGCGCGGTCAAAGCCGGACCAGCTCATGTTGCGTTGAATGCTCTCGCCGTACGATTCCTGCGCGACGCCGATCTGCAAAGAGCGAAACCGTGACTCACCGCCAATCTTCTCCGCAATTGCCTGGTCGATCGACGCTCCACCGGCGCCGCGGCCCGTAAACCGCGTGCAGGTCATCAAACCGCTCATGGAGTTGTGGTGGCCGTTGCCCGGTCCGGGTAGTCCGGCAGCGAAATTGTCCAGGCCCGTAATCACATGGACGTCGTTGCGGAAGGGAGCCAGCGGCGCAAGGCACGGCGTCAGGCTGTAATTGGCACCAGTCTCGGCGGGAATCCAGTAGCGCTCCGGAATTCCGTTGCCGTTGAACCACAACACAAAACGGTTCTCGATCGGGGCTTCCGCCACTCTGCCCGCGGCATTCGTCTCGGCAGCGTACGCGGTGCCGCTTGAGTTGAACATCGCCACCAGCGGCGGCAGGCCCACCCACGCGCCGCCCGAGAGCGTGAGCCCGCGAAGCAGCCTGCGGCGCGAGATCCTACTGCGTCTTGTAATTACTTGCGACATGGACGTTTCCTTCCTCGACGGGAGACTCGCGGTTGCGCATGAATGAAATTATAAGTTCCTTGAAGCGGAACTGCGAATCGCGAAAGTCATCCAACACATGAGCAATGAGCGGATGATCGGCGGGGGTCTCCATCCGCCCGGCGATATACCGAAAATATTGCTTGACCATGCACTCCTGGCACTGCGGCGTTCTGGCCAGCAGCAAACCCAGTTCGCGCGGCGAAGAAAAATTCGAGTTTGGAATCCCCGCGACCCAGCCTTGCGTGTCCATCACCAAGTCAACTTTTTTCGGGGGCTGGCGTCTTCCGCCGCCGTGATACCCGCTCGAAAACAGCAGCTCGTACTTGTCGCGCCGGGCGCCCACGGCGTCGAACTTCTCCAGGCCGTAACCAATGGGATCAATCAGATTGTGGCAGGTGGCGCAGAACTTATTAGCCACGTGCTCGCTCATCCGGTCGCGGTTGGTTTGCGGATGGGCTTCAGTGGACGCCGCCAGATTGGTGTTCACACCCGCCGGCGGCGGAGGCACGTGCTGGCAAAGAAACTGTTCCCGCACGAACAAGCCGCGGCCGGTGATCGAAGTATCTTCCGGCTTCGCCGACAGCGCCAGAAACAGGGCTTGGCCGAGCAGTCCTGACCTTTCGGATTCCGGCGGAAACGTGACGCGCGCAAATTCCTCGGCCGGGGCCGGAACACCGTAAATCGCCGCCAGGTCCGCGTTCACAAATCCGTAATTGGCGGTGAAGGCATCCATGAAATTGCGGTCGTTCCAGACCAGATCGGAAATAAACTGGCGCGCCTCCTCGGTCATGGCGATGGCCGTCTCGCGGCTGAATTTAGGGTAGCGGCGGCGTTCCCGGCTGCTGGTGAGAATGCGATCGAAGCGCAGCCACTCGGTAACGAACTCATCGAGAGCCTGGTGGGCGCGCGGGTCGTCGAGCATGCGGCGCGCGGCTTTTTCGACACCGGGAGGCGTTGACAGGTCGCCCTGAGCCGCCGCGCTCATCAGTTCAGCGTCCGGCATCGTATCCCAAAGCGCGTACGACAACCGGCTGGCGGTGGCGTAGGGCTTCCATCGCGGATTGGCCGTTTCATCCAGCCGGAACAGAAAGTTCGGCGATTGCAGCATCGCTTCGACCACGAGCTGCGCACCCGTCTGGAAATCCGGTGGACTCGCGAACAACCTGGCGTAGCGGCGCACCTCACCCGCATCCAGAGGACGGCGGAAAGCCCTGAGGCCGAAGCTGCGGATGAACTTGTCGCGGCACGCAGCAGACGGCTTGCAGGGTATCAGACCCCGCGCGTCTCCGTTGCGGAAGGCGTTGCGCGCCAGCTTTTCCGCCGCGGTGCTGTACGCCTCGGCTAACAGCGGCGAAAGGTTCTGCGCATCATATTGATCCTTGAAGCCGTTGACGAAATCTTCGGGCGGGAACTGATTGGCCGGCGCGGTCTGATCGCCGAGCAGATCGCGCACCGTGTTGTTGTACTGGCTATGGGTCAGGCGTCGCAGCACCACGGTAGGAGCCTCGGCGCCGGGCACGGGTTCATTTTCGTTGTACTGGAGCGCCTTCGCCAGCTCATCGCCCGAGAGCGAAGCCAGAGTCCGGATCCACGCCTTCAGAACATCCTCCTCCTGACTTCCCGGTTTGATCCGCTCACCCCCGGTGTGGGGGATGCGCATGGTCGGCTTCTTCAACAGCAGCGATTCGTCCGGATGATCGCGATCGACCAATTTCACCAGAGATTTACCGAAGGCCTCGATCCGCTCCGGCGAAGCGCTGGAGTCGGGAAAGTGCAGCCGTGTGGCCGACGCCACACCGTTGGCGTTATGGCAGGCGGGACAGCCGGCGTTGAGCAAAACCGGATAAAGCCGGTCGGAAAAGAAGGTATTTTGAGCGTAGGCTGCCGAAGCCACGCAGGCCAGCCCTAGCAAGACCCGCACGGGGATAGTTTATCGCAAACCTTCCGAGGCTGCAAAAAAAAGTATGCTTTTACTTTCGTTTGCCTTCAGTTTCCAGTCGCGAGCGATTGACGACATCTGCTAAACTGGCTCCAAGTACCTGAAAGCAGGGGTAGTCACCTTGAACCGCCACGGTTTCTCTAACGGCAAGCGAAAGGAAGCTCATTGAAGGCGGTGGAGTACCCTTTTTCACATGTGAGGTTGCATGGCGAGTCAACGATTGCGCCTGCTCTGTGAAGAGCGCCGGAGAGAAACGCTCCAGCTATTGGAGGAACAAAAGCGCGTGACGGTCGAAGGGCTGGCCGAACGTTTTCAGGTGTCGGCGGTAACGATCCGCGCGGACCTGGAACATCTGGCGTCCGAAGGTCTGCTGGTGCGGTCACACGGGGGCGCCATCCCGCCACTCGGACCGCAAGTCGAGTACCCGCTGCAGGTGAAGAAGACCCTGCACCGCGCCGAGAAGATCCGCATCGGACGCGCCGCAGCTCAGTTGATCCAACCCCGCCAGACCGTGATTCTCGATTCCGGAACGACCTCGGCGGAGACGGCCCGCGCGATCAAGCAAACTAACCCCGGGGCCCTGACGGTCATTACGCACGCGCTGAATATCGCACAAGAACTGCTGGACGCCCCCAATGTGTCGGTCATCGTGATCGGCGGCGTGCTGCGCCATGTCTCGGGTTCGTTCGTCGGGCCGCAGGCCGAGCGGATGATGAGCGAGTTGCATGCCGATCATTTCTTTCTGGCGGTGGATGGTCTCGATCCCGAGGCTGGACCGTCTACGCCGGATGTGCTCGAAGCGCAACTGAACGCCGTCATGATGCGCATGGCGAAAGAAGTCACCGTCATTACCGACGCGACCAAGCTCGGGCGGCGCAGCCTCTCCATGATCGGCGATATCCGGAGCATTCACCGCGTCATCACCGACAATCGGGTAAGCGAGGAGATGGTGTGCCAGCTCCGCAAGGCGGGAATCGAAGTGATGATCGTTTAAAGTGCCGGGGTGCCCCAGGCCGCCCACGTTATAGCTTGAGAAAGATCTTGCGCTGGTAAAGCCAATAACAGAGGTACCACAGCACCAGAAGAACCGCGCAGGATTGGGCCACCGGCGCGAAGTCACCGAGCCACGCAAACTTGAATGTGAACACGTCCACCGCGTGCCTCAGCCATCCCTGCAAGACCATGTGGACGGAGTAAATAAAGATCGAGTTGGCGCCGATCACCACCAGAGGAAACGTCCACTTCCGGTATCCCTGGACTTCGACGAGCCAATAAAACGCCAGCAGCATCAGCAGAACCCAGCCCGCGCTGTAGAGCGTAAATGAGGTCGTGCAGATGCGCTTGATGATCGGATTCCAGGGGTGAATGACCCATCCGAGCGCCAGGCCCGCAACGGCCGCGGCGGCGATGATGGTCATCTTTTCGCGATGCGATTTGCCGCTGCGCAGAAGTTCGCCGGTCCAGACGCCGAACAGAGTGGTGACGGTGCTGGTGAGAAAGTTGATCGTAGTCCAGTAATCGTTGTTCTGGTGACCGAACACCCACTGATCGATGACCGCGCCCACGTTAGTCGTCTTAGACATGAACGGCCCCTCGGTTCCCGGGAATGCGACAAACAACGCCCAGTAGCCGATCAGAATGGCGGCGGAAATGACCGCCTGCCAGCGGAAGCGGAGCTGCATGATCAGGTAGGCGAGAAAATAGGTGATGCCCACCTGCGCCAGCACATTAATGAGCTGGAAGCTCAACCTGCCGTTTCCAATTGAAATCAGGATCTGACTCATCAGGATCAAGCGAAGGCTGCGCGCGACCACGTGCCCGAACAGTTGCCGGTCCGTTGCGCCCTGCTCCTTGCGTTTCGCCAACGCGAACGGCATGGCCACGCCCACCATGAACATGAACGCGGGCTGGATGAGATCCCAGAAAGCGATCCACTCCCAGGGCTTGTGATCGAACTGGCCGGCGATGAATGCGAACTCGGGCCGACGTTTGGCGAGTTCGGTAACGCCAAATCCTTCCGTCACCAGCATGAGCATGATAAAACCGCGGAAGGCATCGAGCGCCAGATAGCGCTGCGCGGCGGGTTTGGGCGGAGCTTCGGCCGGAGCGGGAGCGTGCTCGGCAAGGTGTGTGGTGGGCATTTGTGCCAAATTGTATACCCGGCCCGAATAGATCGGCAAGGGTCGCGCCCGGCGCGGTCGTTAGCCTCCGCCTCCGCCGTCGTGTCCGCCTCATCGCGGTTGCACGCTTTGGCAGATTTGTTTCGCGGGCGTAAGATATGGAGGGGGTTCACCCAATGGCTTACGATTTCACCAGGCGGCATTTCTTCTTTGGATCATTACTGGCCGGAGCGGTTCCCGCTGCGGGATTCGGAACGGTTCCTTCGCTGCGTACGCTGGGCTACAAATCACCCAACGAGAAACTGAATATCGCCTCCATCGGCGCCGGAGGCAAAGCCTCGAGCGACATCGACGGCTGCTTCACGGAGAACATTGTCGCGCTTTGCGACGTGGACGAAGTCCGAGCCGAGCGCAAATTCAAGCAATTCGACAGCGTTCCGAAGTACAAAGATTTCCGCCGGATGCTCGACGAGCAGGCCAATAACATAGACGCCGTCATCGTCGCCATCCCCGATTTCATGCACGCCACAGCCGCCATGTGGTGCATGGAGCGCGGCAAGCACGTGTACGTGCAGAAGCCGCTGACGCGCACGGTTTGGGAAGCCCGGCAGTTGATGGAGGCCGCCAACCGCTACAAGGTCGCCACGCAGATGGGCAACCAGGGCTATTCCAACGAGGGCACGCGGCAGGCGGCGGAAATGATCTGGGCCGGTGAAATCGGCAACGTCACCGAGGTGCATGCCTGGACCGACCGTCCCATATGGCCGCAGGGGATCACCCAGATTCCGCCCTCGGAGCCGGTGCCGGAAACGCTCGATTGGGACCTGTGGATCGGCATCGCGGAAAAGCGGCCGTACACCACGGGCGGGCCGGATTATAAATCGCCTCTGGGCGGCCACTTCTACCAACCGGGCAACTGGCGCGGCTTTTTCGATTTCGGCTGCGGGGCACTGGGCGACATGGCCTGCCACATCCTCGGCGCGCCGAATCTGGCGCTGCAGTTAGGCTCTCCGTTGAGCGTCGAATGCACTCAAAAAGAGGGCCCCAGCGACTTCATGTTCCCTACCAAGTCGGTCATCCGGTACGATTTCCCGGCCCGCGGCGACATGCCTCCCGTGAAGCTGTTCTGGTATGACGGCATGAAGGAAACTCCGAAAATCCCCGGTGTCCCCGAAGGTGAGCTGTTGGGCGACCTGCCGCGGCGGCCCTTCCGCCGCGCACAAGCGCAGGGTCAGGGAGCACCGGCACCACAGGGGCCGCCGGCCCAGCCGGGACCACCGCAGCTCCGGCCGCAAACCGGTTTCGTGGGACGCGTCTTCAATTGGGAAACGTTCCAGAAGGATTTGAACGATCCTGAAGTCGTGGCGCCTCCGCCGGATGGCAGCCTGTTCGTCGGCGACAAAGGCATGATCACCACAGGCACGTACGGCGAGGAAACACGCCTCATCCCGGTGGCCAAGATGGAGGACTACCAGTTCCCGCCAAAGCTGCTCACGCGCTCACCGGGCCATTATCGCGACTGGATCCGCGCCTGCAAGGGCGGCGATCCGGCCTGTTCCAATTTCAATGTTGCATCTCCGTTCGTCGAATGGATGCTGCTGGGCGTGATCGCGCTGCGCGTCGAGGGTAAATTGGAATGGGACGCGGCCAAGATGAAATTCACCAACAATGCGGAAGCCAATCAGTACCTGAAACCCACGTTCCGCAAGGGCTGGTCGCTCACTTAGCCGTCGCGTGCATCCCGTTTCCTGGCTGGTCGTCGGCATAGGCGACATCACCCGCAAGCGTGTTTTGCCGGCAATCTTAGCCGAGCCGCGCAGCCGGTTGGCCAGCATTGTTACGCGCGATCCGGCCAAGGCCACGCCGTACGGCGTACGAACGTGGGCCAGTCTGGAGGACGCGCTGGCCGAATCCGACGCAGACGCCGTCTACGTTGCCACCCCGGTTTTCCTGCATGCCCAGCAGACCATTGCCAGCTTGCGCGCCGGCAAGCACGTGCTCTGTGAAAAGCCGATGGCGCTCAACTACGCCGAGGCGTGCTCGATGCATGCCGCCGCCGAAGAAACCGGCCGCCTGCTAGGCATCGCCTATTACCGGCGCCTGTATCCGAAGATTAACCGTGCGCTGGAGCTGGTTCGCGCCGGCGCCATCGGCCAGGTGGTGTTTGCGGAGGCCACGTCGCATGACTGGCTCGACAGCGATGGTGCACGGAGCTGGCTGACCGACCCCAAAATGGCCGGCGGAGGACCACTCTACGACATCGCTTCGCATCGCATCGACGCGATGAACTATTTGTTCGGCAAGCCCGCGAAGGCCACCGGTCATCTCTCGACGCTGGTCCGGCAATTCGATGTCGAGGACAATGCGACGGTGCTCATCGAATACGAAACGGGCGTCCGCGGAATGGTGGACGTCCGCTGGCATTCGCGCATTGCGCGCGACGAATTTCGCATTCGTGGAACCGATGGAGAACTGGACCTGACGCCGCTCAACGGACCGGCGCTGATTCACCCCGGCGGCCGGGAAGATCTGCCGCCACACGCGAACCTCCACTATCCGTGCGTGGAGAATTTCGTTGCCGCCGTGCTGGACGATGCGCCATTGCGATCGACGGGCGCGTCGGCCTTAGCGACTGCCTGGGTGACTGAGCAGGTGCTAAACGCCGGCCACTGAGCCTAGCCCTTCGCCCGCCAACTGCCGCACAATATCGCCCACAAATGTTTTAGCGTCGCCGAACAACATGAGCGTCTTATCCAGGTAGTAAAGCTCGTTGTCGATGCCTGCGAAGCCCGGGCTCATGCTGCGCTTGATCACCATCACCGTCCGGGCTTTATCCACGTCCAGAATCGGCATGCCGTAAATGGGGCTGCTCTTGTCGCTGCGTGCCGCGGGATTGGTCACATCGTTTGCTCCGATCACCAGCGCCACATCGGTCTGCGGAAGCTCCGGATTGATCGCGTCCATGTCCAGCAGCCGGTCGTAGGGGATGTCGGCTTCGGCCAGCAGCACATTCATATGGCCGGGCATGCGCCCCGCCACCGGATGAATGCCAAACTTCACATCCACACCACGTTTGGTCAACGCGTCGTAGAACTCCCGTACTTTGTGCTGCGCCTGCGCCACTGCCATGCCGTAACCGGGGACCACCACCACCGAATTCGCGGCGCCCAGGATGGCCGCGGCCTCCTCCGCCGTGGCCGTCCGCACCGTCCGCGCCTCAATCGCCCCCGCCGCCGTGGGCTGTACCTGCCCGAACGCGCCGAACAACACGTTGGTAAACGACCGGTTCATGGCCTTCGACATAATCACCGAAAGAACGAAGCCCGATGATCCGTCGAGCGCGCCGGCGATGATCAGCAGTTTGCTGTCCAGCACAAATCCCATGGCGGCGGCCGACAGCCCGGCGTAGGAGTTCAATAGCGAGATGACCGTCGGCATGTCCGCCCCGCCGATGGGCACAATCATGAGCACACCGAACACGAGCGGGATCCCGATGATCAGGGGAAACAGGCGCGTCTCGCCCGGGTGCATCACCAGATAAACGGCCACGGCCACGGCAATCGCCAGCAGGGAAATATTGACAATGTTCTGGCCCTTGTACGTGATGGGCCGCTGCGGCAGCACCTCCTGCAACTTCCCCGCAGCCATCAGGCTTCCCGTGAAGGTCAGGCTGCCCAGGATCACCTCCATCGAAAGCACCGCCATCATGAAACGCGGCACGTGGGGCGTACGCTGATAGAACTCCGCCGTTCCTACCAGAGAAACGCACAGCGCGCCGAACGCATGGCTCAACGCGGTCCGCTGCGGAACCGCCGTCATGTGCACCAGGCCCAGAGGAATTCCGATGATCGCTCCCACCACCAGCGCAATCGCGATCCAGGTGTAATCCACGATCCCGCGATGCAGCAGCGTCGCTCCGATCGCCAGCACCATGCCGATCTCGCCCGCCCAAACGCCGCGGCGCGCCGTCGCCGGTGCGCTCAGCCACTTGAGCGAAAGAACAAACAGCGCCGTCGCGATCAGATAAAAGAACTCGATGGCCTGTTCCGGAATCTGCGCGGTGGTCATGGCTTTTTGGTTTTGCTCGACTTGAACATCTTGAGCATGCGGTCGGTGATGAGAAACCCACCAACCACATTGCTGGTAGCCGCCGCTACCGCCAGCGCCCCGAGCACCGTCGACAGATTGCTCTTATGTTCGCCGACCAGCAGAATCGCCCCTACCACCGCGATGGCATCGAGCGCGTTGGTCAGCGACATGAGCGGTGTGTGCAACAGCGGCGAGACCCTGCGGATCACTTCGAATCCGACGAAGGCCGCCAGCATGAATACGTACAGGCTTGTGATGAGATCCGACGTCATCTTTTCTCCCAATTGAAAATTGTAGGGGGCCGGGCACGCCTGGTGCTACGTTTGGCCCTGCATGACTCTGGCAGGCAAGTGGAAAAACTCCCGCACGCGCGCGTTCACGATTTCTCCGCCCTGGGTGACCAGCGTTTCGCGCGCGATTTCGTCATTTGGGTCCAGTTGCAGCTTGCCCTCGCGAAACAGGTGCACAAGGAACGCCGTCACGTTGCGCGCATAGAGCTGGCTGGCGTGGTACGGCACGCTGCTGGCCAGGTTGATCGAGCCGATCAGGGTCACGTTCTGCTCGACCACCACCTCGCCGGGGCGCGTCGCTTCGCAGTTGCCGCCGCGCTCGGCCGCCAGATCGACAATCACCGAGCCCGGCGCCATCTTCCCGATCATCTCGCGCGTCACCAGCACGGGCGATTTCTTCCCCGGCACCACCGCGGCCGTGATCACCACGTCGCTTTCCGCCACCACATTTCCCAACAGTTCTTTCTGGCGCT
>JASHOO010000570.1 GCA_030041035.1 Bryobacteraceae bacterium
AGCCGACCATGGTGGGGTGGGTACGTGGGTTGTACCTGTGGCTGATTCCGGTGACCATCGGGCTGATGCTGCTGCACAACGCCGGCGACTGGACGCGAAAGCTCTACCAACTGCGACTGAGCCGCATCGAGAAGACGCAGGCCCTCGAGATCGGGCCGCCGCAGTTCCGGATGTTCGGTTTTGAGAGGCTGCAGCACGCGCTGCTGGCGATCTCATTCGTAACGCTGGTGTGGTCAGGGTTTGCACTGAAGTATCCGGGCCAGTGGTGGGCGCGGCCGATGCTGCTGTGGGAAGGCATGCGACCGGTGCGAAGCCTGGTGCACCGCACGGCGGCGGTAGTGTTCATGGCGGTGGCGGCGATGCATGTGATTTCGCTTGTGACGAGCCCGAAGTTGCGGCGGCACTGGCGGGAGCTGTGGCCGTCGAAGCGCGATATCACCGAGGGCTTGTTCACGTTCGGCTATAACCTGGGCCTGATCCACGACAAACCGGAAACTTCGGAGCACTGCTATGTGGAGAAGGCCGAGTACTGGGCAGTAGTGTGGGGCGCGATGGTCATGATCGTGACCGGCGCGATTCTATGGGCCACCAACTACACGCTGGCGTGGATGCCGAAGATCGTGCTGGACGTGGCGACGTCGGTGCACTTCTACGAAGCGGTTCTGGCCACGCTTGCGATTTTGGTGTGGCACTTCTATTCTGTGATTTTCGACCCCGATGTTTACCCTCTGGACAGCGCGGCGATTACCGGATTCAGCACGCGTCCCCGGCACTCGGCGCCGGAACCAGCCGAGACTCCTGAAGAAACCACCTCGACTATATGACAACGTCTTCCGGTTCGCCCTGGCGCGGCTGGCTGTCGCCGGTCGTGTACCTATCGAATAATTGGATCAGCCAGATCGGTGTCGTGATTGTCACCTCGGCCACGGTGTTGTGGCTGGTGCTGCTGCCTGCGACGTTGCAGGGAACGGTACCGAATCCCTATACCGGCATCCTGATGTATCTGACGCTGCCGGGGATTTTCATCGGCGGGCTGGTCCTGATTCCGCTGGGCATGGCTTGGGAGAGGCGGCGAGAGCGGAAGAGGGGCGCGCTTCCGGCGGCGTTTCCGCCGCTGGATTGGCAGAGCCGGGAGCTGCGGCGGCTGGTAGCGTTCATCGGCGTCACAACATTTGCCAACGTGATCATTGCGGGCCAGCTTTCGTACAGCGCGGTGAATTACATGGACAGCGTGACGTTCTGCGGCCAGACCTGCCACACGGTGATGCAGCCGGAGTTCACGGCGTATCAGAACTCGCCGCACTCGCGGGTGGAGTGCGTGCAGTGCCACATCGGTCCGGGGGCGAGCTGGTTTGTACGGAGCAAGTTATCGGGCGTGCGGCAGGTGTTCGCGGTGACCTTCCATACTTACTCGACGCCGATTCCGACGCCGGTGCGGAATCTGCGGCCGGCACGGGAAACGTGCGAGGCCTGCCACTGGCCGCAGGAGTATGGCGGAGACCGGCTGAGGGTCGTTTCGAAGTTCACCGACGATGAACACAACACAGAAACCAAGACCGTGCTCATGATGCACATCGGCGGCGGCAACGGGAGAGTGGGGATTCACGGCGTGCACATGGGGCCGGGAGTGCACATACACTACGCAGCGAGCGACGAGGCACGGCAGACCATTCCGTGGGTGGAATATGAGGATCCTTCGGGGAAAAAGACGGCATATGTGGCGGCGGATGCCAAGGGCGCGATGCCAGGGAATCTCGCGGTGCGCGAGATGGATTGCATCGACTGCCACAACCGGCCGACGCACGCGTATCAACTGCCGGAGCCGGCGGTGGATCTGAAGCTGGCGGACGGATCGATTTCGGCGGAGCTTCCGTTTGCGAAAAAGACGGCGGTGGAGCTGCTAAAAGCGGCGTACGCATCGCGCGCAGAGGCGGCAGCGAAGATTCCGGTGGCGTTTGCGGCATTTTATCGCGAGAAATACCCGGAGGTTTATGCGGCGAAGCGAGCGAAAATTGAGCGGTCGGGCGAGGAAGTGCTGGCGATTTACCGGCGCAATGTTTTTCCGGAGATGAAGGTGACGTGGGGGACGTATCCGAATAACATCGGTCACACGGATTTTCCGGGATGCTTCCGGTGCCACGATGACAACCACGTGGCGGCGGGCGGGGCGAAGGTGACGCAGGACTGCGGGGCGTGCCACAACATGCTGGCCATGGATGAGGCGGCGCCGAAGGTGCTGGGGGAACTGGGGCTGAAATAGGGCTGGGTTGGGGATCGTCCGTTGCTGCGTTTGATCCGGTGAGCGTGTCACGGCGCCGGCCCAGCAAGCGGTCGAAGTCGCGATCTTGGTAAGTTTCCGGCATTACAGAGTTTGCAGCCGCAGGTATGGCGCACAACTTCGCGATCACCGAGCGAGCGGAAAACCAGCGGTCGAACGCGGTGCATTTCGTAACCATTCCCGTCATCCAACCGTAATATTCCTCCTCGCCGCGCCCGCTGTGTTACAGGGATATAACCGTACTGTCATTTCATTGCAAACCTGTTGCGGTATCCAGAGGTCATGCCCAACCGAGAATCCGCTGTGGTGGCCGGCTCCGCCAGTGTCGTAAGCCGCAACCTGCTGGGTAACGCGAACCGCAGCATGGAAGACGTTTTCTGGGAGAAGCTTCTCCTTCTCGACCGCCTCCGGGAACTGTACCAGAAGATCAGGTCGGCGGAGGGTCGGCCGGTTCTAGAAAGCCTGCTGAACGAGTTGCAGATCAGTTACGAAGCGGATCCCGAAGACCTGGCCGGAATTCCGAAAACCGGGCCAGTGGTGGTGGTCGCCAACCATCCCTTCGGTTTGCTCGAAGGCGCCATCCTGGGAAGCATGTTGCCTCGGGTCCGGCCGGACGTCAAGATCATGGCGAACTACCTCCTCGCCGGACTCCCGGAAGTGGAAGGGCACTGCATTTTTGTCGATCCATTCAAGGGACCCGGTTCGGCTGCCATCAACAGCCGGGCTTTGCGGCGCACTATCAGTTGGCTGAAGTCAGGCGGCATGGTCGTCATCTTTCCGGCGGGCGAGGTCTCACATTGGAAACTGAACTCGGGCGAAGTCGCAGACCCGGAATGGAGCGACACGGCTTCACGCCTCGTGCGCATGACCGGATCCTCGGTCGTGCCGGTGTTCTTCAAAGGAAGCAATAGTATCCCGTTCCACCTGCTCGGCATGTTCCACCCCCGGCTACGCACTATCCGCCTGCCCAAGGAACTGCTGAACAAAACCGGCAAAAGCGTCGAGGTGCGGATCGGCACGGTGATCCCGCACAAAGCGGTTGCGGACATTTCCGGCGATCGGGACGCAACCTCCTACTTGCGTTGGCGAACATACTTGCTCGCCAAGCGCGGCGAACCGGATATGCGCCTGGTGCCGCGGATGATCCGCTCCGTCGTGCCCAAGAGACCGCTTGAGCCGATCGCGCCTGAAACACCCAACGAAGCGGTGATGGACGATATCGATCATCTCGACATGGAACAATGCGTGGAGCAGTCTCACGAATACGCGGTGTACCTGGCCGCTGCCGATCAATTGCCTTACGTTTTGCCCGAGTTAGGCCGGTTGCGCGAAATCGCGTTTCGCCAGGTTGGAGAGGGCACGGGCAAGAGCATCGACCTCGATTCTTTCGACGCGTATTATCTCCACCTGTTCGTCTGGAACAAAACTAATCGGGAGCTTGTCGGCGCCTACAGAGTCGGCCGGACCCATGAGATTCTCGGCCGGTTGGGTCCAAAGGGACTGTACACCAGCACGCTATTCCACTACGACCCGCGTTTTTTTTACCGCATCGGACCTTCCCTGGAGCTGGGCCGTTCCTTTATTCGGCCGGAATATCAGCGCCAGCATCAGC
>JASHOO010000571.1 GCA_030041035.1 Bryobacteraceae bacterium
CATGAGCCGTTTGGTGATGTCGGACTTCAGCTTGTCAAAGTCACTTTGACTGTCGGTCCTGTACTCGATTACGCCGCGATGCTGAATGTCGAAAGGGGACCCGTTGGTGGAGCGGGGGCCGCAAATCAGCACGACATCGCGTCCGCTGGCAAGTGCATAGCCTATTTCATACATGACATTTGGGTTATTGGTAGTTATGTCCGCCAGGCATATCGCCGCCGACTTGATCTCTTCATGCAGTGTATCTATCGGGATGACAACCCCGTCGTCTCGGTCGACACGGTATGGCTCCAGACCGGCTGACACGATGGCTGGCACTAAAATCTCGTCGTAGCGCTTGTCGTATGGTCCCTTGTCAAAGGGCTGAAAGACGCAACACCGCTCGCTCATAATGTGCTGAGGGCCCGTGATTTATTCTACAATTCCGACGCAACAAAGGTAACAACGAATGTTTTGAGAGAATCTGCAGAAGTTCGTGAGATCCGTCGACCCAGTCTCGCTCCGCTGCCGACTTCACCGTGTGCACCCCCACAGGCGCGGGCGAGTCCTTCAGCCAGGAAATTACGGACGATGATGTGCCGTTCTGAAAGCAGGTGCTAGGTTTCAGGTCCTAGGTGTCAGTACCCGAGCCGCTCCGTTTCACCTGAAACCTGACACCTGGCACCTGAAACCCTCCCCTGTAATTGCGCGATAATACGCCAGTGAAACTCACCGGCGCCATCGCCCTCGTCCCCCTCCTTCTTTCCGCCGCCGACGCTCAGCGTCATGCGCCCGCTTCCGGCTATCGTGACTGGCAGGTCTACGGCGGTGGTCCCGAGAGTATCCGCTACTCGAACCTCGACCAGATTAATCGCGATAACGTGACCCAACTCCAGGTCGCGTGGACCTACGACACCGGCGACGCGTTCGAAGGCTCGGAAATGCAGTGCAATCCGATCGTCGTCGACGGCGTACTGTTCGCCACCACGCCCAAGCTGCGCGTCATCGCGCTCGACGCCGCCACCGGCAAGCTGCGCTGGAGCTTCGATCCCAACCAGGGCATCAAGATCACGCATTCCATCCGCAATCGCGGCGTCACGTACTGGTCGGACGGCAGCGACGCGCGCATTCTGTTCGTCTCCGGCCACTGGCTCTATGGGCTCGACGCTCGCACCGGAGCGCTGATCACGAGCTTCGGCGAGAAGGGCCGCGTCGATCTCCGCTATGGCCTGGGCCGCGATCCGCTCGCAGTTTCCATCTCCGCCACCACCCCCGGCATCATTTATAAAGACCTGTTCATCATCAGCGGCCTGATGAGCGAGGACCTGCCCTGTCCGCCCGGCGACATCCGCGCCTTCGACGTCCGCACCGGCAAGATTCGCTGGGCCTTTCATACTATTCCGCATCCCGGCGAGTTCGGCTACGACACCTGGCCGAAGGACGCCTGGAAATACAGCGGCGCGGCCAACAACTGGTCCGGCATGAGCGTCGATGAAAAGCGCGGCCTCCTGTTTGTGCCGACCGGATCAGCCTCCTTCGATTTCTATGGCTCGAACCGCATCGGCGACGACCTGTTCGCCAATTCTCTGATCGCGCTCAAGGCCGACACCGGCGAGCGCGTCTGGCATTTCCAATCCGTTAAGCACGACCTCTGGGACCGCGACTTTCCCACGCCGCCGGATCTTGTCACCGTAATCCGCGACGGCAAGCTCATCGATGCCGTCTCGCAGTGCACCAAATCCGGCTACGTTTTTGTCTTCGATCGCGAAACGGGCAAGCCGCTGTTCCCCATCGAGTACCGTGAAGTCCCGCGCACGGAAGTGGATGGCGAGGCGACCGCCGCAACCCAGCCGTTTCCCCTGAAGCCCCCGCCATTCTCGCGCCAGATCCTGACCGAAGACATGCTGACGCACCGCACTCCCGAGGCGCACGACGCGGTGCTCAACGTATTTAGAAAAGTCCACAGCGCAGGCCAATTCGTTCCTCCCAGCAAGGAAGGCACGGTGGTTTTTCCCGGTTTCGATGGCGGCGCCGAATGGGGCGGACAGGCCTTCGATCCCTCGACCGGCCTGCTCTACGTGAACGCCAACGAAATGGCGTGGATTCTGCGCCTGGTTGACCGCCCGAAGATCGAAGCCCACACCAGCGGCCGCCGGATCTATCTCGCTCAATGCGCCGGTTGCCATCACCCGGATCTGCGCGGCAGCCCTCCCGATTTTCCGTCGCTGGTCAACATCGGCAAACGCCTGTCGGAACCGGAGATTCGCACCGTGATTGTGGAAGGTCGCGGCCGCATGCCTGAGTTTGACCAATTGTCACGCAACGAAATGGACGCGCTCGTGTTCTTCCTGCTGAACGGAGAAGATCGGCCCGTGGACGCGCCGGCCTCGGAAAGCCCCTGGCCCTTCGGCTTGAAATACACCATCGACGGCTATAACCGGTTTTTAGATCCCGATGGCTACCCGGCGATCGAGCCACCCTGGGGTACGTTGAACGCCATCAGCCTCGATACGGGGGAGATCGTCTGGAAGATCCCGTTCGGCGAAATTCCGGAACTGGTTGCGAAGGGAATGCGTCATACCGGCAGCGAAAACTATGGCGGCCCGGTAGTCACCGCCGGCGGCCTGCTGTTCATCGGCGCGACAGACTTCGACCGCAAATTCCACGCCTACGATAAAGCCACGGGCAAACTGCTCTGGGAAACCACACTCCCGGCAGGCGGCAACGCGACCCCGGCGACCTATGAAGTCCACGGCCGCCAGTTCGTGGTCATCGGCGCCGGCGGCGGCAAATCACGGCAGCCCTCGGGCGGCAGCTATGTGGCGTTTGCGCTGCCTGCGGGAACTCCTTAACCCGCCGCGATCGCCCCCACTTGATTCACCTCGAGTTCGATATCGCCCTGTTCGTCCACATCGAACGCCGGCGCAAACCGCGCGCCCCATTTGATTTCGTCGTACCTATACGAATAGCGCGCATGCACCGTCTGGCTGAACGTATCGTCGAATCCTTTGATCAGGATCAGCACTTCGGCCTGGAGCCGCTCCAGGTCCGCGGCGGTCTTCCCGTGGAGCGGGCTGCGCTCATCGATCGGGTGGACAATCGTCCACGTCAGCGGAAAGAAATAGACGCTCGGCCGTTCCAGTTTCAACACAATGAAGTCGCGCTTCAGGTTGCCCGGCTCGCCCTCCACCACCATGAGCATCACCTTGGCTTCGAGTTCCATTAAATTGTTGGCTCGCTTGTTTACGATCCGGAATTGCAGGCTGGTGCCGTCCTGATACGGTGCGATCACCATATTGCCGCTGAAGCCGATCCGCGCCGAAGGTCTGGACACGCGCCCAAAAAGAAGCCCCGTAGCCAGTGCAAAGCCCATCAGCCCCGTCATCGCTTCGAGCGCCGCCACTACATTCGCCGGGGTTCCTCTTGGCGAAATGCTGCCATAGCCCACAGTGGTGAGCGTTTGCGCGCTGAAGAAAAACGAATTGAGAAAGTGGGCCAAGTTGGTCGTGGCGTTCGCGCTGCTATGCAACTGCTCGGGGCCCAGTGCGTAATAGACCAGCGCGAACAGCGTGTTCACCACGCAATATCCCCCCAGAATGCAGGCGAAGAACCCGGCCCAATGCATATTGATCAAAACCAGGTATCCGTTGGAGTCGCGCCACGAAGTTCCGCGGCGATGCACGTTGAAAGTTCCGTCTTTATTAATGGCGCGCCGCAGCGGCACTGTGAATTTCTGGGTCAGGCCCGGATCAAACGTTGGCTGGTGCATAGGATTGATTGTTGCACTCGATGACCGCTCCAAGTTGCCATCATGTGCCAATCGATCCGGTACTTGCCAAGTCAAGTCCCCTTCCTTACGTCGCAGCCTTTTTTCCACAGGTTCGCGGGCCGCTTGGCTGAAACTCAACACTGTACGCAAACGTCTCCACGACCATGAGGGCTGTGCGCAAGTGCCGCGAGCTAACGCTCAACGGTCTGCTGGTGGTGATCCTGCTGTTGACCGCCGTAAGACCGGTGCACGCCGCGGCTGCGCTTTTAGTCGAAGAGCCCTTTGGGATGTTTGGCCACATGAATCCAACGGGCCACGCAGCCGTCTACCTCTCGGGCGTTTGTGCGGCTTCTCCGGTCCTGCTGCGGCGCTGCGAGCCGGGAGAACAGGGGGTGGTCATCAGCCGCTATCACCGCATCGACGGATATGACTGGATCGCCATTCCTGTTATTCCGTATCTGTTCGCGGTGGACCGGCCCGAAGACGTTCCGCTCTCTGTCGATTCCGAAACGCTCGCGGCTCTGCGCGACGACTATCGCCGCAGCCACCTCCGTGAAATTGCGCCCGACGGTCCCGGCGGAAAGACGCCCGGAGGCGAATGGGTGCAGCTCATCGGTGCCGCTTACGAACGCAATCTCTACAGCTTCGAAATCGAAACCACGGCCGCGCAGGACGACCAGCTCATTCAGAAGCTGAACTCGCACCGCAACAAGAGCCACTTCAATCTGCTGTTCCACAACTGCGCGGACTTTTCACGCAACATCATCAACTTCTATCACCCGCACGCCATACATCGCAGCTTCTTCACCGACGCCGGAATGACTACGCCCAAACACTCCGCTGAATCGTTCGTCCACTATAGTGAACGCCATCCGCAGTTCCAGTTTTCGAGTTTCGAAATTGAGCAGGTTCCGGGCACTGTGCCGCGCAGCAAGCCGCTTCGCGGCGTGCTCGAGTCATTCCTCGAATCGAAGAAGTACTCGCTCCCTGTCGCCGCCCTGCATCCTATCGTGATAGGCAGCCTCGCCGCAGTGTATTTCACCGTTTCGCGCTGCGATCCGCACCGGAACCTGGAACGCAAGCTCGATCGTGAATCGCAACCCGCGGCGACCGTTGCCGAGCTGGAAACCAACCGCGCCCTTCCCGGCATCAGCTCCGGAAGCGGGCGCTGATCTCTTCAGACATCCAGACCGCGGAGGTACGGCACGCTCGCTTTCATCAGCGGCAGGTCCATCTCCACAAAGTAGTTCTTGATGCCGCCCGTTTTCGCAGCGGTGAAGATCTTCGTCCAGTCCAGGCTGTCCTGCCCCACCGCCGTCTCCTTCATATCCTTCGACATTCCTTGCACGTGCATGGAGATAAAGCGGCCGGGATACTTGTTGAAATACGTCGGTGCGTCGAGCCCGTGGCGGATCTCGGAAACCTGAAACTGGAACTTCACGAGCTTCGGATCGAGCAGTCCGAACAACACGTCATACACCCGCTGGCCCCCCACCATTCCCACCTCGAAGTTCTCATCGTGCAGACCCTGCGTGATGCCGGCTTGGGCCGCCTGCTCGCCGAATTTGTTGTATTCGTCCGCGGCCCGCTTGACATCGTCCATCGTGGGGTGGCGCGGGCCGTCCAGACTCGCTACCAGCATCTGGGTGAGTCCCACCTGTTTCGCCCATTCAATCCGGCCCGCCTGATCCTTGCGCAGCTCGTCCATGCCGAAATGCGAACTCACGCACTCGAGGCCCGCATCATGGATCACCGTGCGAACCTCCGACCCTTTTAGCTTGGCCAGGGCGCCAAAGCCATAGCCCGTATAACCCGC
>JASHOO010000572.1 GCA_030041035.1 Bryobacteraceae bacterium
TCGCCCTTGTCATCCATGATCCACTCCTCAGCATTGTGGGCATCCCAGTCCCCAGTAGGGACAGGAGTGAATTGCCTGACGGCGAGCCATTCGGACATTTCGGCGCGGGTCGTGAAGAAAACGCCGTACGGAACACGAAGCAGCTTTCGAAGTTCTGAGAAAATCGGATGGTTAGACCGGAGAATTTCGCGGATCGACTCGTCCGAGCTTTGCTTTTCCTCAGTCAGGTAGGTGACAAGCTGATTGAGTGTCTGCATGTTCGCCTGCAGGTCCCTGATGATTTGAACCTCCCTCTGCCGCTCCTGATTTTGGAGGAAACGCTGAAACATCCCCGCCCACTGCTCGCGAAGAAAAAAATTACATCCTGTGCAGAGCCAAAGGGAGTGATGGGATTGTTGTTCGCGAGCCCGTGCACCTCCTCTAGAAACCGGTAGATGCCCACGTCGTCAACAAAGCTGTAAGTGATTCCCGACACGGCTTTGTTCTTAAGATACGTCTGATACTCGGCCAAGACTGCCTTCTTGGCGTCTCCGCGCCTCTGCGGTGAAATCTTCTTCTCTGGGTTAGACTAAGAAGCATGACCCGACGTGAACTGCTGGCGCTCCTCGGCTCGGCGCCGCTCCTCAAAGCTGCGCCGGAAGCCCCCACCGCTCCGGTTTCGATTGCCAAATGTGCTTCTTATAACGACGATGTCACCGCGACCCTCGCCGCCATGTTCGATCAGCTTGGCGGCCTCGCCCGCATCGTTAAAAACAAAACCGTCACCGTCAAGCTGAACCTTACCGGCAGCCCCGCGCTGCGTCTGAAGGGCCGTCCGCTTGGCGAAACGCATTACGTTCATCCCAAACTGGTCGGCGCAACCGCCTATCTCATGGGCCGGGCCGGCGCCAAACGTATCCGCTTCGTCGAAAGCGCCTGGGCCTTGAGCGGCCCGCTCGAAGATTACCTGCTCGATTCCGGCTGGAACGTGCGCGCCCTCGTGGCTGCCGCGCCCAACGTCGAGTTTGAAAACACCAACAACCTCGGCAAGGGCAGGCAATATGCGCGGCTGAAGGTCCCGGTCACTCCCTACATCTATCCCGCCTTCGACCTGAACCACGCCTTCGAGGACACCGACGTCTTCGTCAGCATGGCCAAGCTCAAGAATCACGAAACCTGCGGCGTAACGCTCTCACTGAAGAACTGCTTCGGCAACACCCCCGCCTCTATCTATGGCGATAACGCCGGCAAAGACGAGCCGAACGAACAGCCCACCAGCGGCCGTGAGGCCGTCTGCCACGATGGCAAGCGCCAACCCTCGCGCTCCGCGCCTCAGGAAATCAACTTCGGAACCAACCACGATCCCGGCTATCGCGTTCCGCACATCGTGGCCGATCTCGTCGCCGCTCGTCCCGTCGATCTCGCCATCATCGATGGCATCGAATCCATGTCCGGAGGCGAAGGCCCCTGGATTCGCAGCAAGCCTCTGCGTCTTGTGCAGCCGCACGTCCTGATCGCCGGCACCAATCCGGTCACCACGGATTCGGTTGCTACCGCCGTCATGGGCTACAGCCCCCGCGCCGGCCGTGGCACCGCCCCGTTTACTACCTGCGACAACACGCTGCTCCTCGCCGAGCGCCACGGCATCGGCACCACCGATCTGAATCGCATCGAAGTCCGCGGCGTCCCCATCGCCCAGGCGCTGTACAAATACGAAGCCTGAAGCGGGGACTGACTACCGTGTCCCAAAAGCAGCCCACGCAGTTTTCACTGGAGGTCCGTCTTGGACACGGCAGTCTGTTTCCGTTTTAGTCCAGCCTTTTTCTCTCCGCGCCTTTGCGTCTTTGCGGTGAGTCTTCTTGCCTCACTCCCCCTCGCCGCCCAGTCGCGCCGCACCATGTGCCCGCCGGTACGCGGCACTCACGAAATGGTAGGCGCCGCCAACAACCTCGAAGTCGAGGCCGGCTTCCGCATGCTCACCCAGGGCGGCAACGCCGTCGACGCCGGTGTCGCCACGGTCCTCGCCGCCGCCGTTACCGAGCAGAACCGCTTCGGCCTGGGTGGCGAAATACCCATCCTCATCAAGCTCGCGGGCAAGCCCGTCGTCGCCGTCAGCGGCATCGGAACCGCGCCCGCCAACGCCACCGTTGAGTTCTACCAAACCCGCAAGCCCGAGCCTTGGGAGGAGCAAAATCCCAGCTCCGCCATTCCCGCCGTCGGCATCCTCGCCGCTCCCGTGCCCGGCGTATTCGATGGATTGATTCTGGCCCTTTCCCGTTACGGCACCATGTCGTTCGCGCAGGTCGCGGCGCCTGCCATCGAGGACACTGGCGGGTTTCCCATCGCCGAGGAGTTCGCGTTTTTCATCCGTGCGGATCAGCGTTTTCTCGAATTGTGGCCCGCTTCGAGCGCTTTCTTTCTCCCCGGAGGCGTCGCGCCCGAGCGTGGCAACGTTTTCCGTGAGCCTACCCTTGGCAAAACCCTCCGCGCTCTCGTTGCGGTCGAGAAGAAAACCCCTGGTAGCCGCGCCGTCAAGCTCCGCGCCGTACGTGATTATTTTTATAAGGGCGCTCTCGCCCGCCAGATGGCCGCCTTTTGCGAGCACAACGGCGGGCTGATCCGTTACCGTGATCTGGTCGGCTTCCACGCCGAAATCGATACCCCTCGCACCACCAACTATCGCGGCTACGAAGTCCTCAAACCCGGCTTCTGGACGCAAGGCCCTGTCATGCTCGAAGCCCTCAATATTCTCGAGGGCTACGACCTCCGCTCCATGGGCCACAATTCGCCGGAATATCTCCACACCATCGTCGAAGCCGTGAAACTCGCCTTCGCTGATCGCGACAGCTACTACGGCGACCCCAGGTTTTCTCACATCCCCGAAGAAATCCTGCTTTCGAAGGACTACGCCGCCGATCGCCGCAAGCTCATCGATCCCGCGCACGCCTCCCTCGAACACCGTCCCGGCACTTTCGGCGCGCCGCTGCAAATGGATAAGGTTTCAACCGCGTCGATCTGGCCCGCGCGCGACACCACCTGTGTGAACGTCGTCGACCGCCGCGGCAACGTATTTTCCGCCACGCCCAGCGGCGCCTGGCTGCCTTCGGTCATCGCCGGTGACACCGGCGTCCCCTTCAGCACGCGCATGCAGTCGTTCGTGCTTACGCCCGGCCATCCCAACCAACTCGCCCCCGGCAAGCGCCCGCGCGTCACCCTCAGCCCGACCATCGTGCTTAAGGATGGCAAGCCCTTCCTCGCGCTCTCCACGCCCGGCGGAGACAATCAGGATCAGGCCTTGCTGCAGGTATTGTTAAATATCATCGATTTCGGGATGTCGTCGCAGGAGGCCGTCGAGGCGCCCCGTTTCCAGACGGAGCATTTTTATAGCTCCTTCGGCAATCACGAATTCACACCGGGAAAGCTCAACCTGGAAGGCCGCATTCCGAAATCCACCGCCGACAAACTGGCCGCGCTGGGCCACATCGTCACCGTTACCGGCGAGTGGAGCAACTCCTCCTCACCTACGGTGATTAAGATTTCGGATGGGGTCCTCGATGGCGGCGCCGATCCGCGCCGTGCCCGATTTATTTTTGGAAGGTAGCTGCGCCTCCGGGTGCGCCGGATTGAATAGGCTGTGACGGTGGAGCGTGCCGAGGCAGTATGCTGCGAGAGGACACGGCTGCAGTTACGGCCCTTTGCCCATTGGTGCGTATGCCCCTACGGTAGCATGGCCCCAGGCAGGCGATTGAACATTGGCGAGGCTCTTGGAGCACTCCCCTAGGCCAGAATCCAC
>JASHOO010000573.1 GCA_030041035.1 Bryobacteraceae bacterium
AGGCTCGGGACCGCCGGCAGCCGTGCCGCTCCAATCGCTCGCATAGGCCTGAGCCAGTCTCTTGAAGAATCCGTCCGGAATGCCGAGCGTCAGATTTACCGTCAGATCCTCGCTTGCATGTACATCCACTCCCACAATCGGCGAATCGCCGAAGCCAAGCTTCGTCGCTTTGAATTGGTAGTGGCCCGGTTTGAGGCCGACGATGCTGAAGGATCCGTCCGCGTTGCTCGCGGCCATGCGGTCGGCGTTCTCCTGTGAGCTGTGTGCAACAATTTGCGCACCCGCGGCTGGCGACCCGTCCGCGCTCCGAACCACGCCGCGCACCTCGCCGGCAGCGCAAGTAGCGGTGCAGAGAAGCAAGCCTATGGTAAAGAGTCTTGCGCGAACGACACGGGCCAATGCCGATTTTCTCATATGGGGCACAGTCGCCCGCCATGATGTCGGGCATCGTTGGCGACACTTTTGAAGAGCGAAAGCGTATTTGCAGGGGGCGGTACATCGAGAAGAATTGACGGCTATGGCGTGCATTGGGGTTTTGCGGGTCCGTAATTTTGGAAGAACGCCGGATTGGAGCCGCGGATCACTTCGGAGATTAGTGCAGCAGCCTGCGAGATTCTCGCATACGACTCCATTGCACGGGTGGAACTCGTACTCCTACCGGTCTTTAGCTGCGAAGCACCAACAGCCTGACCTGCCGGCCCTCTCAAGCACGAGCGGTCGGACGCGGCGTTGTCAGGGCCTGTTCCACCGCTGCGACGAAGCTTTCCTCAATCAGCGCGCACATTTCGTCGAGTTCGGCGTCGTTAGCCACCAGGGCGGGAGAAATGGCGAACCAGGAAGGATCAACGCGTAGAATAAGCCCGCTTTTTAAGGCAGTTTTCTTCAGCGCAGCACCCAGCTCAGGGAACGGCGCCAGAGTCCGGGTATCCTTCACGAGCTCAACACCCAGCAGAATTCCCCGTCCTCGAACTTCCCGCACCACGCCGTGCTTCTTCAGCCCTTCCAACCGCGCCCGCAACCGCTCGCCCATGCGGAGAGCCTTCTCATCTAGCCGGTTCTCCACGATCTCATCGATGACCGCGATGCCGACTGCCGAAGCCAGAGGGTTCCCCGCAAACGTATGGCCGTGGGCGAACTGCACATCGTCGGACGCGGCTCCCCAGAATGCTTCCGCCATGTCTTCACGGGCGATCATCGCGCCAATCGGCACCATGCCGCTGGATAATCCTTTGCCGCAACAGATGATGTCTGGAGTGACGCCGTATGTTTGCGCCGCAAACATAGCGCCAGTCTTGCCGAAGCCGGTGATGATTTCGTCGAAAATCAAAATGACGTTATAGCGATCGCAAATCCGCCGAAGTATCTGGAAGTACTCCGCTGTCGGTGTGATGATGCCGCCCGTATTCCCGACCGGTTCCACGATAAAGCCGGCGATGGTTTCCGGATCCTCCGCGATGATGACGTCCTCCACTGCCTGCGCGGCAAATCGGTTGCACTCTTCCCAACTCGCGAACTGGTTGCGGTAGTGGGTTGGCGGAAACACCTTGACGAACCCCGGCATTTGCGGTTCGAATTTCGTCTTTCTGGGGCCCGTTCCGCTGGCCGACATGGCTCCCGCGGTGCCGCCATGGTAACCCTGGTACCGGCTGATGAACTTGTATTTGCCCGGGTGTCCGGTCTGCTTGAAGTACTGGCGCACGAACTTCATCGCCGACTCAGTCGCTTCCGAACCTCCACTGAAACCTTTCACATACTTCAAATTTCCTGGTGCGACAGCGCCGAGCCGCTCGACGAAATCCAATGTGACGTCCGCGATCCCGTGCAATGGCGGAGCGAACGTCATCTTCTCCATCTGCTGGCGCATGGCATCCATTAAACGCGGGTGGCCATGCCCCAGCGTCGCGACGAAAATCCCCCCGATGGCGTCGAAGTACCGCTTGCCCTCGGTATCCCAGTAGTACACGCCTTGGGCGCGGTCGACGATCAGGGGGTCACGCAAGAACTCCGTGACCTGCTGGTAATCGATAAACGTCCGTTTGAGTAGCGCTTCCTGACGAGCGGTAATTTTCATGGGATCTCGTTTCTCATTCCGACCAGTCGACTCTTGCCCACAGATAGGGCGAGTACGCCAGATTATCGAACCGCAGAGCCGCGAGATCTGGCGATTCCAGGCTGATCGACGACGCGCGGTTCAACCAGCCGGTCTTCAGCCGCTGCAACTGACCCGCTTTCACCGTAAACGTGCGTTCGCGCATCTCGGGAGCCCGGACGGCGAGCTCAACGTCGTGATCGAGTGGATTGTACACATCAAAGCCCATCAGAATGCGGGGGTAGAAAAAACGAAACTCTGCTTTCGCGGCCTTAGCACCGGCGGCGCATAGGGAAAACGTGCTCATTCGCCCTTCCGGTGGGCAGACCTTCCAGGACTCCCCGTCCCACTCAATGACGCCTGAAGGATACCCTCCCCGCAGAATCACGTTTGCACCCACGTGCGGGTTATCGAAGTCCACCACCAGCGGCACCGGCTGCTGGGCCGCCCCCTGAACGTCCACATCGCGCGATCGTTCATGCCGGATCCGAAGAACGTGAGTCGTATCGTCGAGCGTGTAACCTTCCTGCTTGAGATCGCTGCGGCGAGCCAGTTTTCGGCCGCCTTCGCTTACAGCATCGGGCACAAAATTGAGGCGCAGTACGTCCGTCGAATTTGCATCGAACGTGGAATAGGTGACCGATCCTTTTCCGTACGCGATCTTCGTGACCACCGAGCTTGAACCCAGCAGGTGCGATTCGTCCGCCGGCGCCCACTCGGGCACCGCCCAAAAACCGTCCATCATGCGACGCGGGCCGTCGGAGAATTGATCGGTGAACCACCACTGGTTGCCGAATGGCGCATGAGCCCCGGCGGGCATCCCCTGAAAATAAGTGACCCAGTTGAACGATCGAAATGCCGCCTCTTTGTACGCCGCGTCACCCGTGCGGGCATAATAGAGTGCCTCGACGGCAGCGAGCCGCGACGTATGGCTGTCGCAGCATTCATTCGGAAGGTTGCAGCAGAAGCTTTTCCCGTCACCCTGCTCGGTTGTCACCGTCGCGCCGTGAACAATGTACTTCGGCCACTTGGGCGTGGTCTTCACCCACTCAATCAGATTCCGCACATGATCGCGCCATTCCGGGTCCTTCTCCGGGTTGAGCAGAACATAGCGGGCATATTCGAGCGGAATCACCTGGTTCATATTCGCCATGTTGGGTGTGACGTCTTCGAAGTATCCAACCCACACGTTGTTCTTCATCGGGTACGTCTGTAGCCATTCCCAGGCCGCCTGGCGAACTTGCTTATATGCTGTCACGTCGCCCTGATCGAGCCGGATCAGTTCGTCGAACAGCATGATCGGCTCCACTACGTTCGCCGTATATGGCCCCATGCCAGGCCCTTCCACCTTGCCGTCGCGCGCATAACAGCGCACCGGCCATGGCGACCTCTGTGCATCTCCGGCTTTGTAGTTTTTCACCAGTGCTGCGGCACAGCGTATCGCAGCCTCCAGATACTTGGTATTGCCCGTCATTTCATAAAAGCGCAGGTACGCGTATCCGTCTTCGCCCACCACGTGCGGCTCAAGATAGTCCTCGCCGTGATGGCTCCAGCCCGTGTAGCGGCGGTCACCGGGATTTGCCGACGTATACGGGACACTCGACCATACGTAGTTTTCCGGCGTGAGCCCATTCTCCAGTTCGTAGTCAATAAAGTCCTGGAGAAACGTGATCGTGTTCGCGTCACCCGTGTACGGATACAGCCTTTCAATGAAGCCCTGCAGCATGGCGCGAAGATAAGCCGTCGAGTTTGCCCAATGCCAGTCCGGCTGCATCTCGAACGTGGTCCGGTCGAAATCGAAACAGCAGTGAAAATAAGGGTAGCGCTGGCGGTTGTACTGGTCCCACAGAATGCCCCACTGCGTCAGGAAGTGCGAACTGTAGGAATAGCCCGTGTTGTCCGGCATGGGCCAGGGAAGCAGCTTCCCTCCGGCATCAAGCTGCACCGGCCGTCCGGCGATCGTGCGCGCGTCGACCGTCGAGATCACCTTGAATGGTTCTTCGGCCATCGCGAGGGCAGCAAACACCAGCAACGGCCCGAAGGAATAGAGACTCTTCATCGTTCCCTTCTGCTTAGTAACTGGTATCGTATTTCATAATCAAAACCGTCGCCACAAGAACGATTCCCGACCCCAGCAGTGCCAGCGTACCCAGCCGCTCCCCCAGCAAAACCGCCGCTAGCAGCACGCCGAAAATGGGCACCAGATAGAGGGAAACAGATGCGACCGTCACATCCAGATGTTCGAGCGCGGCAAAGAAAAACAGCATGGACGCGCCGTACATCAGAATCGCCAGGAACGCGAACGCCGCCCACGATTTCCAGTCAAACGCGCTGAACACGTTCCAGTGAAACGGTTCCGCCCAGATGAGCAGCGGAATACTGGCAATCGAAGCGGTGATGTAGCTGAAGATCAGAATCTCGATCTCCTGGAACCGGCGCAGCAGCCCTTTGCAGTACGTGTTGTAGAACGACGATCCGAAGCAGCCGACCAGAATCAGCCCGTTGCCCATGACGTATTTCCCTTCCAGGAACGAGCTTTCGCGTAAGTCCGGAACCGACATGAGCAGCACACCGACGAGTCCGATCGCGAGCGATGCGACTCGCAGCAGGCTCAGCTTCTCGTGCAGCATGATCGATGCCAGTACCGCCGTGATTACCGGGATCATCAGGTTGAGGACCGCTCCGTTTGAAGCGAGCGATCGCGAAATCCCCCACGTCATGCCGAGTTGCGCCAGCACCTGGCCCACAACACCGGCGAGCGTAAACTTCCCCCAGTCCGACCAGGTCGGCCGCAACGCCGCCGGGTTGGCGCGCCTCTTGTGAACCAGCAGCGGCACGAACAGCAGTGTCGTGATGTAGAACGGCACGAACGTGATGGCGATGGGCCCCATGTGCCGGTCCAAGAACTTCACCGCCGTGCCCTGCGCCGACCAGATGAGTGATGCCAGGGCCAGCAAAGTAAAATAACCGAGCATACGGCTTTTGTGAACCTGCTTTTGTACGTTCGCTACCGTCGCCATGCTGCAACCTTCCTGCACTCCCACATCAAAACGACGGCACCCATGGACAACCGTCGATTCCTGCTGTGTTCAGCGCGGCGAGGCGGTGCGCGTCGGGCGAGTCCGGCGTGCGGGTGCAAATCTTAACGGTCGGCACGCTCAAAATCTTACTACCGATGGCGGCCCTCGGCCTAATATTGGCAGAGCAAGCTTGAGATACCAAGAGATTTTGCAGGCTCGCTCGTCAGAGGGTGCAGGCCAACTTTGCTGGATGAGGGCCTCGAGTTAAATCACGTCGGATTGGATAGTCGAAGGCTTGTAAATTGCCGCCGGTGGATGATCCAGACTCAGTACCGCAGGCACACGGTCAGGTTCCGCCAGACGCAGCATGGCGTACCCGATTCCCGCCAGACCGGTCATCAGCCCCGGGGATTCCACTCCCAACGGATTGCCGCAAAGCCAGCCGTCTTGGTCAATGTCTTTCAGAACAACAGCCGCGAGGCGAGCGGCCTCGGTCCGCAACTGCGGTTCTTTGAGCCGTAAGCTGGCCTGGAGGAGCAACTCAAGATTTCCCAGGTCGCCGTGACATAAACAATGATTGCTGCCGAATCCACGCTCCAAAGTTGTCTCAATCGCTACGTTGATTTCCGGTCGGATTCGAGAATCCTCCACGTGACTGAGACAAAGCAAACGGCCCAACCCGATACCCGGTGCGCCATGACACCATCCCGTAGCAAAGCTGGTGTCAGCCCTATCTGCGGAAGAATTCTCCGGGTTGCGCAGGTCAGGCCAATTTTTGTGTGCCGCTGAAAAAAGGCCGCGCTCATATTCCATTGCCTGCAACGCCGCGGCTCGAAAGCGCTCATCTCCAGTTGCTGAAGCCAACTCGAGTAGCGCCCATGCGATGCCTGCACCGCCGTGTGAAAAGCCGGTCAGTGGCCTTGAAGCGACACTCTCGGAAACCCACCCGAGTCCGTGCGGCATCGTCTGTGCGTGGCTGAGAAGGTGTTCGCCGCATTTGACCGCTGCGGCCAGCACGCGCTCAGACTCAATGTATCGGTTCAGGACAAGCAGGCTGGTGATGCAACCCGCGGCTCCGCCCATCAAGTCGAAATGTCGGTCTTTCCCGATCAGAGCGGGGAGCTGCCGGACCATGTCTTCAGCCTCGGAGAACAAATTCGGCTGACGCCACAAAACCCCGAGGTGGGTGAGACAATAGACCACGCCTCCCCATCCGCCAAAAGCGCCGATCGGCGCATCCGAGAATTGCGAATGTTGCATCAGGTGACGCGAAGCCGCGAGTACGGCAGTTGCCAGAGTCGTATAACGTTCCTCACCGGCGATCTGGCCCAGATATGCGAGGTATAAGGCTATTCCAGGAAGCCCGTCGTAAAGATCAAAACCCAGCGGCGCCAGCGCCCACCTGTCGGGCGCGGCCATTACGAGACCAACATAGGAAGCATCGCCCTGACCCTTCAGCGCGAGATTTTCGAGCCGGTCACCCACTTTTCGGGCGGCCAGCATGAGACTATCATGACCGGCGGGCGCTAGCTGTTCCGTTGGGCGGAAGACGCGCCGCCGCGTACCTTCAGCCGGTTTTGCAAGCGTTGCCAGTGATGCACGGATGATCCAAAGCTGCCGGGCGCAGTCCTGCTCGCTGAGCTTGTGAATGTGGCGTTGCACGGAAACCATAGCCGGCTCATCGAAGAAATTGGTGATTCGCTCGTGCGAACTGCTCCATAAATCCGATGAGTTGGGGCGTGTAGTAAAAAGAGGCACGTCATTATGATGCAAGTCTCGGTGTTCCGCCGGAGTAACCTCGGCGAGCCGGGGCGACGACTCCACCGCCAGCCACAAGCGATCAAACAGCCGGTCGCGCTCCAACGCGTTACGGAGCAAATCAGGATGGTAACTCTCGCGCAATAATAGAGCGTAAACATAGGTGGGGCGCAGAATCACACGCATTTCGTCCTTGCCGAACTGAGCGAGGGGACCATCGTCCGAAAGCAGATCGTTGCGGTGCTCGAGCAGGCAATGGTACGTACCGGCGAACCCGCTTTCGATGGCCTCCCTGTAATCGAGCGGGTTCACTTCTGATCCATTTAGAGTCGGCCGGTTCTGTCCTCCCGGCATCTCCACGCGATCGCGTCCCACCCGCATTTCGTCACATCCCTCCCCGATCCAGTGGAGAACCGGTTGCGGAGTCAACTGCTTTTCCGGTGATGCCAGCCCACTCACGTCGATACCTGCGAATTCCCGATCTCCCCAAACCAGTTGAGGCAGCAGGCCGATCTTCATCACCGAGTCGTGGACTGTCCAGTTGGCCACCTGAGGAGCTAGCCGCGGATCCTGGCCTCCCTCCTGTGGATGGAATAGTGTTTCCAGATCGAGCAGCATGGGGTGCTCGCCCGTGGCAATGAGGTTCTCGAAATGAAAGTCCACGGCGCCCAGAGCATAGAGCAACGCCAGGTATGCGCCCTGACGTTCATAAAACCGCTGCACCTCTGATGTCGATGTGCAACCCTGAACATCGATAAACTCGCTCCATCCGTGGCTGCCGCGGTCGAGGATTTTCAACGTTCGGAATGGTGGATGGTCTCCCCGCGTGTTAAGCCAGCCGAGCAATTCCTGAAAATGCAGATCGACCGACAGACTTCGCGGCTTGTAAACCAGTTGCAAGCCGGAACTGAAGATCACGATTTGCACGCTTCGGCCGCCACGGTGGGTGTCTCCAGCGCCCCCACGTATCTCCACAAGCACCCCCGGATCGCCCTCCATCGCGAAAGTGCTGCGGATTCGCCCCCAGTCCGTCGTCAAATGTTGGAGAAAGTCCAGACTGAATCTGATCCAGTTTTCGATGCAAACAACGATCCGGCGCGCCAATACGGGATATTCTTCGAGCAGCGCAAGCGCCACGTCGCGGCGCCGCAGCCGTTCGAGAAAGCTTTGAAATCGCTCCTCGGAGGTTGCTCCCTCGAGCAACCCTTCCATGCGCGCAACGTTAAGCTCAAGGACCATGGTTCGGCTTAACATCACCAGTAGTTGCTGTGGCAGATTGGCGAAGAGTATGTCGGCGACGTTTTCGGGATTGAAAGGCACGCAGGCCTGCGACTGGCCCTGCACCATTTCCGATTGGACCAGCTTTTCCACTCCCCCGCGCAATTCTTCGAGGGCCGCGTGAAGAAGCGGTTCGATTAGGTTTAGGAATCCAACGGTTGAGCGGCTACGAATTGTCTCCGGCAGAGGAAGTGGAGCACAACAAGCAGGACGGGAATAAGCGTTATACACCTGATCCAGCCAGCCGTGCGGAGACACGCGTCGGTGAAGAGACTTCGACGGCTCAGCCAGAAGGTACAACAAATCCTGCTCAACCAGTCCATCTGCTTCCAAACGCCGGGCAAACGTGGAGCCGTTTGAAAACGGAGACTGGGACCGCCAGCCTCGCAGGCGGCGCTCGGCTTGGCGTTTGCCCCTAACACATCTGTGACTGGGGTCGCGCTCCAGAGTCGCGCTGCGTTCCGCTAAAGTGGCTGCTTGACACCACGCGCCACACCGCAAAGTGGATTCACTCATGTTGTCCTGACAAGCTGAAAGTCTGAACGTTGCCGGAGGAGGTTTGCTGCAAATGAGCCGTAGAACCGCAGAGCTCGATGCATGAGCACTGCACTCTCACGTCCCCTCCGGCCACAGTGTCTTAGGAAGGTCGCCTTTTCCCCGGACTTAGTAGCAGCAGGGGGAGAAGCGACTCGATGTGCAGTGACCGGCGTGCGAGATGATCGGCACTATGACCTTCGCACCACCTCCGGTGACGACGGCCAGGTCTGCATCCGAAACTGCAACTCCCCCTGCCGGATTCTCCGGCATCTGATGGCGCTTGGCCTCACTCAAGCCGAGCCGGTACTCCTCGTTTTTCCATGCTCGAACGATATTGCGATTTGACATGATCTTTTCTCCTTAGTTGTTGAAATGACGGTTGCCGTTGAAGTGGCCGTTCAGTAAATCGCATGATTTCTGCCCAGCTCTCCAGCAGCCTCCTCCTCGTCTCCTTTATGGTGAGCGGGAACTCGCCACCGTTTCACTCGCAGCAGCGTGACACGTCCGATACGAGATCCCTCGCTTGAGGATGCCCGCGCGCCGGATCCGCCCCGGCCACCCCGTCTAAACCGAGGTATTTTTGTGAATATTCGAACAATTAAAGGACGAATTCCGGTCGATTTCCTTGACAGCCGTGCGAAACCGCCCATACTGGAAACCTGTAGTTGGAGCCATTGGACTCAAGGAGGACAGAATGGGAACTTCCCAAACCGCTCAACGTCAACTCCGCGGATCGCAGAAGTTATTGGAGGGGCTCGCCAAAAACCAGGATGTGCCAACACTGGACGAAATCAAGAAGGCCGTGGCGCTCCCCGCATCCGTGGACTACAAGGTATTGAACTGGCTGATTCGCGGAATTCCACCCGCTTATCTGGAGTGGGAAACCACTATACAGGTCAGCACCGCGAATTTAGCCACGGTCGTTAACCGTTTCCTGGACCTGAACGACAGCACCATTGGTCTGAACATCCTGATTAACGGCATCCCGATTCCGGACATTGCCAACGTGACCGTGACCAACACTGCGGGCGGGGGTGAGTAAGGGCGGATTTCGAAGGAAAGCAATGGAAGCAGTCTGTTTCGGACAGCCTATCATTCAGATCCATCCCACCAGGCGGTGCAATCTGCGCTGCCTCCATTGCTACTCCTTCTCCGCCCCGGAGGAACGCGATCAACTGAGCGCCGAAATCCTGCTCGACTTGTTGACCGACGCCGCAGCACTGGGTTACAAAGTGGCGAGTTTCTCCGGCGGTGAGCCCGTCCTTTATACGGACCTGGGCCGGCTGCTCATGCGCGCGAAAGACCTCGGGTTGCGCACGACCGTCACTTCCAACGGAATGCTCCTCGATGACAGGCGGATGGAAATGCTCGCCGGGCACACCGACGTGCTGGCCATCAGTCTGGATGGTCTGCCGGAATCGCACAACAAAATGCGCGCATCCGGCGAAGCGTTCGAGCGCATGCAAGCCAACCTGGAACGCGTGCGCCGCAGCGGTATCGCGTTCGGCTTCATCTTCACACTCACCGAGTACAACGTCAACGAGATCGATTGGGCCGCACGCTTCGCCGTCGAACAGGGCGCTTGCCTGTTTCAAATTCATCCGCTTGAGGAAGTCGGCCGGGCGAGCCAGTTATTGGTTGGCTCGCGGCCCGATGAGATGGAATCGGCATTTGCCTATCTGGAAGCGGAACGGATACGCCAGGTGTACGGGAGCCGCCTTTTCGTGCAGCTCGATATTTTTCATCGTGAATTGGTGAAGCGATTTCCTGCACGGTTCTACGCCGATGATGCGTGTCCCGAGAGTTTGCAGCTTGCCGATCTGGTGACGCCGCTCGTGGTGGAAGCCGACGGCAACGTCGTGCCGCTCGGCTACGGATTTGCCCGGCGATTCGGACTCGGGTCGATTGCCGGAAACCGTCTTAAAGATCTGGCGCCCCAGTGGATACGTGGGTCCTACTCGTTATTTCGCCAACTTTGCCGCGACGTGTACGCGGAGGCGTGTTTGCCAGCCGACCTGCCGTTCCTGAACTGGTACGAGATGATTGGCGCCCGCTCGGCTGAGAAGGCTCTGGGGTAACCGGCCCGGCAGCCGGAGCTGACATCGTCATCCTGCTCCTGCTGCTACCAATGAGAACCCATCCCTACGCTACGTAGACTCCGTCATCGGCCGGGAACGGGAGAGTATTCCGGGTGCGCCAGCAGGAACTTGGCCCAGCGCGCAGTTAGTTCGGGGTCCCGGCGCAGGTTGCCCATGCCGCTGCGCAACGAGCCGACGTAGTTGATAGCGGCGCGCGTATTACCAGCTTCGGCGGCGGTCAGAAACCATTTTCCCGCTTCGTGGTAATCCTGCTGGACGCCTTTTCCGATGGCGTACATCATTCCCACCACCTCTTCGGCCGGTACGTAGTCGCGCTGGGCGGCCTGCAGCGTGGCCTGGAACGCCTGCGCTGGGCTTTGGTTCACCAGGGCGCCACCGGCACAAAACAGATCCACGGGTTCAGCGCCCGTGTGACTGCTGCCGGCCGCGCCGCAAACACTGTAATAGATCAGGTCGCCGGACTGTTGGGCTGTGATCTTCTCTAACCACTTGTCCCAGCCCTCCTCGGGAGGAAACTGCCCCTCATCGGCGCCCCCCACGATATACCGGCGAATCGGCGCGAGGGCCAGGAAGGCCACGGCCCGCAGCGGCTCCTCTTTCTCGCTAAGCAGCGAGACCAGTGCCCGGAACATGGGCGGGTCTTGCTGCACTCCGGTGGCCTGTAGCTTGGCCGCGTAAGCGAGCCCGTCAGCCGCATCGAGCCGGGCGTCCAGGTCGAGGCTCTTGTCGGTTGTCCGTTCGATCAGGACCTGCTGGGCAGCCGCCGAACGCCAGTTCGCATAAGATGCCAACGCGCGGAGAGCCGCATGGCGCACTTCCGGAGAAGGATCGGCAACTAGCTTGCCCAGCGCCGCAGTGGTCGCCTCTCCAAAAATCCCGTGGTTGCATGTTTCAGCCGCAGCCGCCCGGACGCCGGCGTCGCTCGATACGAACAGCTTTTGGAGCACCGCACCCGCCGGAGCTCCGCCCACCAGCGCCAGGGAAGGATAGTAGCCGCCAATGGGTGCCGGCGGCGTAGCCTTCTCGAAAGCCGCGAGCAGTTTCAATTCCTCGGGAGACGGCGGGATGGTCTTATTGCGCAACCGGATCGCCCAGCCGATGGCGTCGTCATTGCTCGTAGGGTGGTAACTTCTCTCGCCGAGTTCATCAAACTCGCGATAGATGACGTGGTATCCCTTGGCCTTGACGCGCTCGTAGGTGTCGCGCACGGTCGTGATATGGTGCGTGAAATCCCGCATTCCCAGCACCATGTAAAACTCGGGAGCGCTGTTCACCGGATCGAGCGGCTTGTCCAGCTCGGAGGGCATGGCCCACCAGCCCCAACTGTAAGAGATGGAGGCGGTGATGAGATCGGGGTGCAACATCGTGAATTCACCCGCCACCATGCCGCCTGCGCCTTTGCCATACATGTAGATGCGGCGCGGGTTAACGGGATAAGTCTTCTCCGCCCATGCGAGCAGCTTCTCGATGGGCACGAAATCCGCCTCCCCCAGCCCTCCGCGCGGGCTTTGCGCACGAATGGCCAGAAGCACGTAATCCTCGCTCAATCCCAACCGCTTGAGCGACTCGCGAACCGGGAAGATGTCGGCGCCGGGCGGGGAGATGTGTTCCTGGAAGCAGAAGATGACGCCCACCTGCCGTGCGGGATCGGTCGTGCCCGCCGGAGCGGTGTTGGCTGGGGCTTCTACAATGTAGTGGACGATTGTGTTGCCGGCTTCATCTTTGAGTTCCGTCTCCCCGGAGGCCGCGCGAAGCGCCGGGACACAACCGCCGGCCACGATCAGAGTGACGGCCAGACAGACAAACGATCGATCCATAGCTTTTATCATGTTCCTACCCGTTCTATCACTCACAGCCGTTCACCGCCCGAGACCGGCTATGGCCTTCTGTGCGGCCTCAACGCGTTCCGCGGGCACCGGGTAGACGGACAGGTCATCGCCCTCCGGCGCCGGCAGCGTTCGTAAGTACGCCGGCAGGGCCGCGGGGTCGAGGCCCGCTTCGTGTAGCAGCTTGATGGCGTACGCGTCGGCCGCCATCTCGCAGGCGCGATCGAATGCAAACCGCTTTAACGCTACCGCGTGCACCCGCTGCGGAGCCTCGTCCGGCATGGCTCGGCTGGCAACCTGCACCTCGACTTGCGCCAGCTCGCCCCGGGTCATGCCCACGGTGGGATGCCGCAGAGCAATGTGCCCTATGGCATGGGCCAGGATGGCGGCCAGTTGGGCATCGTCGCGCGACAGCAATGGGCGCGGAACGAAAATCATGCCGCCCGCTACCGCAATGGCCTCGTCGATTTGGAGCCGGCGCCAGTCTGCCGGAAACGCCGCC
>JASHOO010000574.1 GCA_030041035.1 Bryobacteraceae bacterium
GGTCCGAGAGGATATTTCTCACGGCTTGCAAACCACCCGGCTGGCTGGAATTCAGGACTTGGACACATTATGCTGCGGCGCGATGGGGCGCGTCGAGACGCTTGTGGTAGCGGCCAAGATGCTCGGCGATCCGGCTTACCTACAGGAGGCCCGAAAAATGGCGTCTTCTGTCCTGCGACGCTCCCGACAGGAGGGAAAATACGCATTGGGCTGGAAAAATGCTCCCTACCTCGCCTCGTTTCACCAGGGGATGGCCGGCATCGGGTACGAGTTCTTGCGTCTCGCAGCTCCGGGTTCACTGCCATCGCTCCTGATTTGGGAATAAAAGCTCAAACCTTTGCTCTGTCCATGCTCCCATGAGAAAGGTGACCGTGAAGCTCGGACGACAATCCGGCGGGAGGCGCTCGATTCTGGCATCGCAACTTCCCTCTAGCCGAATGATTTTTGCCTGATTCCGCGTTTCACCTCCGGGCGAAAGTCCCCATTAATGAGTAATGTCCGGTGTCACCTACATTTCCTTTATCGTGCATTGCAAATTCTATGGAAACCGGGAACATTGCCCATCGTGGTCAGCAGATTGGTCGAAACAAGAGATTCAAGAAGGAGAAATCAATGAGAATGAAATACGCTCAATGCCTCTGTGGGATTGCTATCGCTTTATCTGGGGTGGCGTCCATGCGGGCTCAAGATGTGAGGATTATGCACTTTAAGGGTGTGATCAACGACTATTCACCCTCAACAGTATCAGGCGGCCCGTGGGGAATTCGCGGCGTATGGACCTTGGACGTGGAACCGATGGGCACGGCCAATTTTTCGGCGGACCTGACCATAGAGACGTCCGATTACTGGATTTCCGATACCACTAAGGGTATTCCTACGTTGGTGCCAGGTGATTGCGGTGCCGAATCTCATGCTGTATCCTTCGAATATAAGGCGGTGGAGTTCGCCAACCGCCGCTTCTTAGCGGCCAATGACTCCTATGGCACGAGACGCTGTAGGGGCTGCGGCCGAATCCCTACAGCCAATTTGATTTTTGGGAGACCGGCATGGAACAGGTCTGGTTTTCTGCGGCGTTATGGTTGGTCCTCGCGTTGATCGCGACGCTGCTCTCCATTTGGTTCAAGATCTCGACGGCGCTTTCGGAAATCGTCGTGGGAACTGTCGCGCAACTCATCATAGGCGCGCTCATTGGCACGGAAGTGTTGGGCGCCAAGTCGGCTTGGGTAAGCTTCCTCGCAGGCACAGGGGCTATCGTCCTCACGTTCTTGGCTGGAGCGGAACTCGATCCCGGCATATTCCGCACGAAGTGGAAAGAAGCAATGGGGGTTGGCCTGGTGGGCTTCTTCGGCCCGTTTTTTGGTACCGCCGCCGTCGCCCACTACTTGCTGAGATGGTCCATTCCCGCAAGCTGGCTCGCAGGCGTGGCGTTATCCACTACTTCAGTGGCGGTTGTCTACGCCGTCATGCTCGAACTCGGTTTGAACCGGACCGATTTTGGAAAGGGCATACTCGCTGCTTGCTTTGTCAATGACCTGGGAACGGTGATCGCACTCGGCTTGATCTTTGCGCCGTTTACGATGCGAACCCTGATTTTTGTGGGCGTGAGTATCGTCATCTTCGCCGCTTTGCCGTTCGCCACTCCCTGGTTCTTTCGGAAATATGGAGGACGCGTTTCGGAACTCGAAGCAAAGTACATCCTGTTCCTGTTGTTCGGGATGGGCGGATTGGCGGCTTGGGCGGGCAGCGAGGCTGTACTTCCGGCCTACATCATCGGGATGGTACTGGCCGGAACGGTGGGAAAGGACCACGTGCTCATCCGGCGGCTGCGTACGCTGACCTTCGGGCTTCTGACTCCCTTCTATTTCATTCGTGCTGGTTCACTGGTGTCGGTGCCGGCACTTCTCGCAACACCGGTTGTGTTTCTTGCGCTCTTCGCCGCCAAGATGGTGAGCAAGATGGTGCCCCTCGTGCCCACTGTGCGGGTGTTTAACCATGAGGGGCATCAGGGGCTTTATTATTCGTTGATGATGTCGACGGGACTGACCTTCGGCACTATTTCCGCACTGTTCGGACTGAATCACCAGATCATCACTGGCGCGCAGTACTCACATCTGGTTGCAACCGTGATTGGCAGTGCTGTGATACCGACGGCGGTCGCGAACGCGTGGTTCATGCCGAAGCATCTGCTGCCTAAACCAGAGTCGGTCATACGGCCGATGGCTACGATGGTCGAAGACGCTGCCGGCGAATGACATGCTCGCCCAAATTCTGATTGCACACGATGGTTCGGATAATGCTCGAAAGGCATTTGATTTCGCCCTGGAACTCACGGCGCGAGTGGGGGCGCGCCTCCGCATGATTTGCGTCGAAGAGGAACTCCCTCGTCATGCAGAGGTCATCGATGAGTTTCGCGAGGAGAAGGACCGGGCCGACAGTTACTTCGGGCAGCTCGCTGATCATTGCCGCACGCGTGCTGCGCTTCATTCCGTAAGCCTCGAGACGGTGATCCTGCCCGGGCATGCGGTAAGGGTGATCGGCGATTATATCGAACAGAACAACGTTGATCTCCTCATCATCGGCTTCACTGGACACTCCAGAATCTACGAACATATTTGGGGCGGAACGGCCCACAACCTGACAGGCACAGTCCGCTGCAATGTACTCGTCGTCAAGTGAAGAGAGCAGCTTCTTGGAACCGCATCTTCCTTTGGTTGGTATGGCCAAGGAAAAGCAGCGATTGATTCGGGCATTCAATAATCGTGAACCGATTATGGTGATGGGGTGTCCGGGAAGTGGCAAAACCAGACTCATCAAAGAATCGCTGGCCAGCAATAAGAGTGTGCTTTTCATCGGCTGGCAGCAGCCTCTGCATGCATTACTCGTGGCGTTGGTGCGCGCTCTGATTGCTACGCATCACGCCGATTTTCTTCGACGCGCAAAGCTTAACACCGATCGCAGCGCCTGGCTCGCAAATCAGACCAGCATTCATCTGAAAGGACTGCTGTGGAGCGCGCTCGAGAACTCGCCAGTTCCCATCGTGCTGGATGGAATTTCAGGTTCGAGCCTTCCGACTTACCGGTTCTTGCAGCGAATCTACTACACGCCTGGCATGGCATTGTTTGGCGCATCGCGCGATTCATCGAGTTTGGGAGCATTGGGCAGACTCTTCTGGCATCCGGCGAACCTGTTAAAGCTGCCACCGCTTCGCGAGCCGGAAGCTGGTCGATTGTTTGAGGAGGCCGCCGGACATTTCGGACTACGAGATCTGAACCTGAACGAATTCCGCAAAAAGGTCCTTGCTAGCGCACGCGGGAACCCGGGGCAAATTATTGAGATGTGCCGTCTGGCGGCGGAGCCGAAGTACGTCTCCGGCCGTTATGTCAAGTTTTCACTATTGCGGATCGATGCCATGACGAAGTTCGCCGTGTAGGCCGCAAAATCATCCGCCTGTTGGCGGCTAGACGATGCAATTGGTATTCTCCAACAATAGTCACCCGGCAGTTCCACCCGGAGGGTATTTCCAGTTGGCCCAGACGCCAGTTCCACAGTCCGAACCATGCGGAGTGGGGTGTAGGAAACGATACTCCCATATCGCGCACATGAGCCTCGGTCCCGATCCGTAATCCACATCAGGCGCCGCCCAGTCAATACAAGCAAATCTCCCGGAAGCCAGCGCCGACGACGAATCAGCCATCTATTCGACTTCAGTTCCTTTGGCGGCTGAAAGAATTGCGCCGTTGCCTTTTCACCCAGATCCACTTCTCGCGTCAAGGCATTGCCGAACTTGATATCCAGGCCAGCTCCGAAACACACTTCTGGCACACTGTTTGGTCCCGCATCATCGAGAAATTTCTTCCGGAAGCGCTGCATGAACCCAACCACGGAACGAAAGCCACGCGTGTTGTACCGGACCGTATGGTCGATTCCGGAACCAGTGAAGCGGAGCCAACCTTTTAGAAGCATGTGCCCGGATTCCAGCGAACTGATCTGTTCGATTGCGTATTCGGCAGGCGCTTTCCCCGCGCTCGGGTGCGACACGATGTATAGAACACTGCCCTTTAGAAGCAGGACACGCGGCGGAAACGAGGATCGCCCAAACCAGTCCGGGTCGTCGCGAGGCAAGAAGAGTCCCGTGTCAAAACCGGCTACAGCAGACGGGAGGTGGATGTCGCGAGGGCACTCGTCTGGCGAATGTAGTTCGAAAGCTACGATGTAGTCGCGCGAATCGGACGGCCCCCACGCTTGCATATCGGGCGGTTTTCAGACCGGCGTGCTCGGCAGTTCTTGCTGAAACGCCTCCGGCCGGACCGCGGCCAAGGCTGCGAGGTCATCGCGCAACCCTTCTTCATCCTCAACGCTCGCGGGTTGGTTTGTCAGGAGGCGATCCAACTGCGCCCGGTACGCGTCTGCGTACGAATCGAACCGTTCTTGTAACTCCGTAAACGTCTTGCGCACCCAAGCATGAATGAGACGCGAATGGATCTTCACAGCATCATGTATCTGTTCTCCAGCCTGGGCCCTGAGGCACCGTTCGATACGCCAGGTCGTCCACCGGCGGCCCAGTAGAGAAGCAACTGGGCTCGGAGCCATTTTAATTTGGAGGTTACCCAAATCAAATCGCGGCATATTCTTGATCACCTCCAGCAATTCGTCATCCGCGGGCCTATGTGCGAGGTGGATCCCTTTGGCGGTTTTCGCGAGCGCACGCCCCGCATTGAGCGCCACCTCCTTAATTGACGCGACAATCTGTGCCGAGCCTTCCGCGGCAACCTGTTCCAGCTTGGGTCTAATGAGGGTTTCGTTTGCTAGCGAGGCCCGACGCGAAACCCCGAGTTCAGTCAAATTCTCTGCGCAGATTCGAATGATGTCCCTAGCGCAGTCACTGAAAGTTTCGGTCATGTCCACGCACTTCGTGAGGGCCTGCGCGATCTTTCCAGCGGCCGTTCGCAGCTCGGCCTCCAATTCCCGCAAATTGGTGGTGTCGACCTCGGTCGCCGGCCGGCCCGCGGAAGCAGTACGCCGCAGACGAGCTTGCAGTGCCGCCTCGACCCCCAAGCGAAGCGCGCCAATCTTCCGGTTCAGGGATTGGCGTGCAAGCTCCGCATGGCGATCGTAAAGTGGCAGGATCTCACTTTCGAGCCATCTATCCAGTAGGTCTGTGTATCCGGTCTTAGTGCTGACACGGTGCACGGGCAACCGCAACCCCAGGTCAGATTGGATATGGTCAGCCACATACTGACGTGCACGTTCGCATTCCACCTCAGACAGCACATCGGCCTTGCTCAACAGCACGGATGCGGGGATTGCTGCATCGTAGAGCGTCTGGAGCGTGGCGAGATCATCCAGCGTGAGGGTAGATCCGGCATCGATCAGCACCACTCCTAAGTCACATCGTGGGAGATAGGCCTTTGTCTCCGCGGCGCCCGACGTGGCAAGCGATCCGAGCCCGGGTGTATCCACATAGACGATACCCTCCCGCAGCCGCGGCGCAGGCAACTTCACGACAATGCGTGTGACATGTTGAACGTTCGCGGGATTTTGCTGCTCGGTAACAAACTCCGCCAGCCGCTCAAGGCCGAATTGTTCCGGTTTCCGGTCTGCGAAGCAGGCGATGGCGCTGGGTTTGGAGCCGTATTCGAGACGCGTCGGCACAGCTGTGATCGGATTTACGCCGACAGGGAGCACATCCTGACCAACGATATGGTTCAGTAGGGATGATTTTCCGGAACTCACCCGGCCAAAAACCGCAATCTCAAAGCTCTCCAATTCCAGCTTGTCGATAATCGTCGCGAGAGCCGGCCGAAACTCGACTAAGCCGTGGCGGCTGATCGCTCGTTCGATCGTTTGGACAAGGCCTATGTCGCCGCCAGCCTGCTCCAGGCGTTGTAGACGTTTCTCCAGGTCGGAGGCCTGGCCCTGCGCCAGGTACGAATCGAGCCTTGATATGATGGCTTGCATTTCATCGACAAGCCCGGAGACCTCGGTACTGGCGGTTTCGGTCACTTCTCCGTACCCAGCCATGCGCTTCGGGCGGCATTCATCAAAAGCGATGTCCACGAATCCCAATGTGACGCGGATGGAATGGAGCGATCCCAGAACGGGAGCCGGAATCGGCACGCCCTGGCC
>JASHOO010000575.1 GCA_030041035.1 Bryobacteraceae bacterium
ATCCATGAGCCGCCCCGCGTGGGCAAGAAAGAAAACACGCTGCTCGAACCAGGCATGGTGATCACCATTGAGCCAGGCGTGTACTTCGAGGACTACGGCGGCATCCGCATCGAGGACACAGTCGTGGTTACTGCCAACGGCTGCAACGTCCTCACGCCCACCTCCAAGGACCTGCACGCGATTTAAAACGGACAGCCGGGTAACCAGCCCGCCTTGGTGGTGGCTTTCCGGCGGAAACTGTTAAGCTATTCGATTGTGACCATCGACGAGATTCGTGAGTTGATCCAGTTGGTCTCGGAGACCGGTGTCGCCGAACTGGAAGTGCAGCGTGGCGAAAACCGCGTGCGCATCCGGCGCGCCATTGGCGAGGTCCAGGAGCTCACGGTGGGAGACCAGCGTGTTGCGGCAAAAACGGCTCCTTCGGCTTCCTCACATAAACCCTCAGCGGAACCGGAGTCGTCCCCGGAAGGGAACCTTTTCACCGTGAAATCGCCCATCGTGGGCACCTTCTACGAGAGCGCGTCCCCGGATACGCCGCCGTTCGTGAGAGTCGGCGAAACCGTGCAGCCGGGCAAGGTGCTGTGCATCATCGAATCCATGAAACTGATGAACGAGATCGAGGCCGAGGTCGGCGGAGTGATTGTGAGCAAACTGGTGCCTAACGGCCAGCCCGTCGAATATGGAGAGGCCCTGTTTGCGATCCGCCCCCTTTAAGAAAATCCTCATCGCCAACCGCGGAGAAATTGCCATGCGCGTTCTGTGCGCCTGCAAGGATCTCGGCATCGCCACCGTGGCTGTCTACTCCGAAGCCGACCGTCACAGTCTCCCGGTTCGCTTCGCCGATGAAGCCATCTGCATCGGACCCGCCAAGAGCACACGCAGCTACCTGGACATTCCCTCCATCATCAGCGCCGCCGAAGTCACCAACGTGGATGCCGTCCACCCCGGCTACGGTTTTCTCAGCGAGAACGCGCGCTTCGCCCACGTGTGCGAAGCTTCGGGGCTCCGGTTCATCGGGCCGAAATCGGACGTGATCCAGTCTATGGGCACGAAGGAACGCGCGCGCGCCATGATGCGCGAAGCAGGCGTGCCGATTCTGCCCGGCTCCGACGGCGTAGTCAAATCCGAGGACGAAGCGCTCGCCGCCGCCGAAGCCATCGGATATCCTGTGATTTTGAAAGCCTCGGCCGGCGGTGGCGGGCGCGGTATGCGCGTCGTCAACGAGGCTGCAGAACTTCCGCCGTTACTGGCGCAAGCGCAGCAGGAGGCCGCGGCGGCATTTAATTGCCCGGATGTATACATCGAGAAATTTCTTCGCGCGCCGCGCCATATCGAATTTCAGGTGCTGGCCGATCATCACGACAACGTCGCCATCCTCGGCGAGCGCGAATGCAGCATCCAGCGCCGCCATCAGAAGCTGTTGGAAGAATCGCCTTCGCCGGTGCTAAAAGCCGATGTCCGCTGCCGCGTTTCCGAAAAATTGCGCGGTGCTATGGCTGCGGTGGGCTACACCAATGCCGGAACCGTCGAGTTCCTCATGGATGAATCCGGCAATCTCTACTTCATCGAAGTCAACGCGCGCATTCAGGTGGAACACCCGGTCACAGAAATGGTGACCGGCACCGACCTGGTGAAGAGCCAGATTCTCATCGCGGCCGGCGAGCCGCTGCACCAGGTTGTGGATATGTCCCTCAAGCCGCACGGCCACGCCATCGAGTGCCGCATCAACGCCGAAAATCCGGAGACGTTTGCGCCCTCGCCCGGCCGCATCACGGCACTGAATCTGCCCGGCGGCATCGGCGTTCGTGTGGACACTGCGGCTTACGCCGAATACGTGATCCCGCCGTATTACGATTCGCTGGTGGCGAAGTTGATCGTGCACGGCCGCGACCGCTCGGAAGCCCTCGACCGCATGCGCCGCGCGCTCGATATGTTTGTCGTCGAGGGAATCTACACCTCCATCCCTTTGCACAAGCGAATTCTCGACCATCCGGATTTCCGGGCCGGGCGATTCGATACCAATTTCATCCAGCGCCTGCTGTCCGAACGTCCGCAACGCAACGGGAGCTGAGAGAATCAAACCGTGCGGACCTGGGTCCCCGCAATTTTCCTGGCCGTAATCCTCGCGTTTCTGCTGCCGCCGGTTCCCGCGCTGGTCAAGAAAAAACTGCACAGCCGCCGCTCGCTGCTTTTCGCCGTTCCGGCCATGCTGAGCGCGGCGTTTTGCCTCGTCGCCTGGCGCCTGGGCGCATGGACTTGGCCCGTTACGCTGCTGATTCTTGCGTACACCCTCATTCCCACAATCTGCATCTTTGTCCAGGGCATGGATGCCGGCGCAGCCACCTGGCTCGATCTCGCCGTGATTCTGCTGCTCTGGCTTCCCATTGAGCTGAACGCGGGTGCGCGGCTCATTCCGCGCCATGCGCAGGGCCTCCTGCACACGGTGGCGTACGGCGTGGCGCTCACTTTAGCCCTGGTTTTGTTCCTCTCCTATCGCGGACTGAAAGGCATGAAGTTCAACCTGCCAACGCGCCTGATGGACTTCGTCGATCCCGTCATCGCCTACATCCTGGTCGCCCCCATCCTCATCGCCTTGGGACTGGCGCTGTCATTTCTCCCGTGGTGGCATATACCCGGGAATCTGTCCGCCGTGCGCGTCGCGAAGACCTTCGGCCTCATCCTGGTGGCCACTGCGCTGCCCGAGGAAATCCTGTTCCGCTCGCTGATTCAAAACTGGCTGATGCAGAAGTTCGGCTCGACTACCGCGGTTCTGATTCTTGCCTCTGTTATCTTTGGTTGTGCCCACCTCAATAATGGCCCGCAACCGCTGCCGAACTGGCGTTACATGATTTTGGCCACGATTGCAGGTTATGCTTATGGTAAGGTCTTTGAGCGCGCATCGAGCGCCATGGCCTCGATGATCCTGCACGCGCTAGTGGATGTAACGAAACATGTCTTCTTCTGATGCGTCTCCCCAGAGGAGTTGGCGCGCCGGCGCCGAAGCTGCCGTCGTCTTCTGTCTCATCCTCGCCTACATCTGGCGCCTGCGATTCAGCCATCCTTTCTCCTGGGTGCCCATCCTGCTGTTGATCGTCGTGTCGCACCTCTATCACGGCGAGACGCTCGAAACGCTAGGGCTCCGTTGGGGTGTGGCGCCGCGCGGCTTCCGCGAGCTTTCCACCACTCTGGTGCTGGCGGCGCTGGCGCTGCTCATTCCCGGTCTCGTCTTCAACACCATCCGCGATGTTTCCTGGCGGGTCGCGCTCTCGGGTTTTGCGCTTTACTGCGTCTGGGGCCTGTTTCAGCAATATGTGCTCAACGGATTTTTCGTGAACCGCTTGTCCGCCTTTCTGCCGCATCGTTCCGAGGCTGTCCCCATTCTCGCGGGTATCACTTTCTCGCTCGCCCACCTGCCGAACTGGTTCCTCATGATCTTCTCGCTGGCCGGCGGCTATGTTTGTGCCGCCATTTATCGCAAGTACCGGAATCTCTATTTTCTCGGCCTGGCGCACGGCGTGATCGGATTCCTCATCTACCTCGTCGCGCCCGACACCCTCAGCCATCATCTCTACGTCGGCCCGAAGTGGTTTTCCATGTAACGGGAATCCATGGGCACAACCAACCGGCGTGATTTCCTGAATCATCTTCTGGCCGCTGGCGGCGCAATCGCCGCGAGTTCCTGGTACAGAGGCTTCGCGCAAACTACGGCCGGTCCTGCCCGCGTCGCGTTTGACACTTCGCGCGTGCGCGCCGATCTCGACCGCCATATCCTCGGCTCGTTTCTCGAGCACCTCGGCCGCGCCATCTACGACGGCATCTACGAACCAGGATCTCCCCTCGCCGACACCAACGGTTTCCGCAAAGACGTCATCGAGGAAATCCGCACTCTCGGCGTCCCCATCATCCGCTATCCCGGCGGGAACTTCGTCTCCGGCTACCACTGGCAGGATGGCGTCGGCCCCAAAGATCAGCGTCCCCGCGTGCTCGATCGCGCCTGGAATAGCATCGAGACCAATCAATTCGGCACCAACGAATTCATCGAGTGGTGCCGCGCCGCCGGCACCGAGCCCCTGCTGGCCGTCAACCTCGGCAACGGCTCCCCCGAAAACGCCGCAGCCCTCGTCGAATACTGCAACGTCCCCAGCGGAACGCGCTGGAGCGATCTCCGCCGCCGGCACGGCGTCGAGTCTCCGCACAACGTCAAGTTCTGGTGCCTGGGCAATGAAATGGATGGCCGCTGGCAGATCGGCCACATGCCCGCTACCGAATATGGCCTGAAGGCCGCCGATGCCGCCCGCCAGATGCGCGCCGTCGATCGTTCCGTTCGCCTCGTCGCCTGCGGCTCGAGCAACCCCTCGATGCCCACTTATCTCGAATGGGACCGCCAGGTGCTCGAGCAGTGCTACGACGATGTGGACTTCATCTCGCTCCATCGTTATTTCAATAACACCAGCGAAACCAACGGCGATACCAGCCGCTACCTGGCGCTGAATCTCGATATGGAGCGGCAGATCCTGGAAATCGCCGCGGTTTGCGATTATGTGCGCGGCCTGCGGAAGTCCACCAAGCGCCTGGCGCTGTCCTTCGATGAGTGGAACGTCTGGTACCGCGCAAACAGCGGCGACGGCCACCGTCAGACGGCGCCGCATCTGCTCGAGGAAGTCTATAATCTCGAAGACGCGCTGCTCGTCGGCGGCTTAATCAACACTCTGCTGCGTCACGCCGATCGCGTCCACGTCGCCTGTCTCGCCCAGCTCGTCAACGTCATCGCGCCGCTCGCCACCAACAACGACCGTGTCCTGCGCCACACCATTTACTATCCTTACGCTTGGGCGCTGCATCACGCCCGGGGCCAGGTGATGGATCTGTTGCTCGAATCGGCATCCTACGAAGTACCACGCCTGGGTCAGGTCCCATTTGTGGACATCGCCGCCACCGCCGATCCGTCCACCGGTGAGCAATGCCTCTTGATGCTGAATCGCGACCTTAACGCCGAGCGCGAGGCCGCCGTGAATTGGCCGGGCGCCCCACCCACTCGCGTCCTGGGCCTGGAAACGCTGACAGGGCCGGATCTGAAAGCGTCCAACACTTTCGATCAGCCGAACCGGGTCACTCCGCAGCCGCTCGATGCCCCCAAAGCTGGCGCCAAAATGACCTTCAAGCTTCCGCCGCATTCCTACACGGTCGCGCGCCTGGCGACGGCTTAATGCCTTAGTCGCACCGCAGCGCCGTCATCGGATCCACCCGCGCCGCCCGCAGCGCCGGAATCGCGCTTGCCAAAATCGCCACAAGCGTGAGCAGCACCGCCACCGTTCCGAACGTCACCGGATCGGTCGCCGTCACCCCGAACAGCAGGCTCCCGAGCAGCCTCGTCAGCCACCACGCTCCCGCCATCCCCGCTCCCAAGCCCGTCGCCGCAAGCGAAATTCCCTGCCCGATGACCATCCGCACCACGTTCTCCGGCCGCGCTCCCAGCGCCATGCGCACTCCGATCTCGTGTGTCCGCTGTGCCACCGAGTAATGCATCACGCCGTAGATCCCCACGCTCGCCAGCATCACCGCCATCAGCGAAAACAGCGTCAGCAGACAGGTCTGAAATCGCCGCGGCGCAAGCTGATCCGAAAGCTCCTGCTCTAGTGTCATCACCGGTGAGAGGATTGCCGTCCGATCGAGCCCGCGCACCACGTTGCGCAGCGTCCCCGCCAGCGCCTTGGGATCGCCCGCCGTCCGCACCACCAGGTCCGGCGTCCTGGCGCCCGATTGCTTGTACCACTCGTAAACATGCGCCGCGAGTTTCTGCTCGCGCCCGTGCCGCCGCATGTCTTCGACCACCCCGATCACGGTCACCCAATCATCGTCCTTTCCCCGTTGGTCGAATCCCTTGATTCGTTTTCCAACTCGATCTTCATTCGGCCAGTAGCGCCGCGCCATCGATTCATCAATAACGGCTACCAGTGGCGAATCGGGACCGTCCAGCTCCGTGAACAGCCGTCCTCGCAACAGACGCGCACCCATCGCATGCATATAGTCCCCGCGAATCGAAGTCCACGTGAGCGGTGCCCACTTCGTACGAGACTCCGCCGCCCGCCCATCGATGGCCCGGACCCCAAAGTCCCGCGGCTGCACGTCAAACAGCCCGTCGATGGCGCCAACCGCCTGCACTCCCGGAATCGCCCTCACGCGTGCGAGCGTCTGTTCATCCACCTCGTGTCTTCTCGCGTCCGACGTGCCGCCGGGCATAGCGACGTTCATCGTCAGCACACGCTCCGGCCGAAATCCCGGATCGACCGCCTCAACCGCGAGAAAACTTCGCACGAGCAGCCCCGCGCCGGTGAGCAGCAGCACCGAGAGCGCGAACTCCACAACCACCAGTAGCCCGCGTGTCCGCGCCATTCCCGCTGTTCCCGTCCCGCCCCGCGCCCCCGATTTCAATGCTTCATTTGCGCTCGCGCGCGCAATCGTCCACGCCGGCGCCAACCCAAACAGAATCGCCGCCAGCAATGAAACTCCCATCGCGAAACCGAGCACCCCAGAATCGATCCCCGCCTCATCCAGCCGGTAAATGTCCGCCGGGGCGTATGCCACCAGCGCGCGAATGCCGAGCGTCGCCGCCAACAGCCCGAGCCCGCCCGAGAACAGCGCCAGCACCGCGCTCTCGGTGAACAACTGCCGCACCAGCCGCCCGCGGCCCGCTCCCAACGCGGTGCGCACCGCCATTTCCCGCTCTCGCCCCGCGCCTCGCGCCAGTACAAGATTCGCCACGTTGCTGCACGCGATCAGCAACACGCAGCACACCGCCGCAAACAATACATAGATCGCCAGCCGCGTGTTTTCGCTCAGTTCCACGCGCAGCGGAACTACCCGCATGTTGCTCAACCGGTTTGGATCCGGCGCCTCACGTTGCAGACGCTCGTGGATCGCGTTCATCTCTGCCTGTGCCCGTTCAATGGTTACACCGCTCTTCAGCCGCCCCACTACATACCACCGCGCCCAATATCCCCTCGAGTGTTCGGTGTCCGGCGGAACCATCTCTCCCCACGACCTATTAGTGGAAACGGGCATCCAGAACTGCACATCGCGATTTGGAAACTGAAACGTCACGGGCATCACGCCAATGACTCGCGCGCGCTCGCCGTCGATTTCGAGACTGTTGCCGATCGCGTCCCGAGATCCTCCGAAACGCCGCATCCAAAGCCCCTGGCTGAGTACCACCACCCTCTCGCGCTCGTTCACTTCCTCGCTCGTGAACCACCGCCCCACCATCGGTGAAACTCCCATCAGCGGAAAGAACTCGGCCGATACAAATCCACCCTGCACCGTCTCGGGTTCGCCGCCCGTGAGCGTCACTCTGGCGTATCCGCCAGGCCTGTAATACGCAGCCATATCCTCGAAAGCCAGGCTCTGCGATTTCCATGCTGCGAAATCCCCATAGGTGACACTGCTGTCCACCCCGGACTCAATCCCCGAGCCGTGAGGCGCATCTCCCTCGAACCGCACTAGCCGCCCCGGATCCCGATATGGCAGCGCCCGCAACATCACCGCCTCAACCACGCTGAAAATCGCCGTATTCGCCCCGATCCCCAGTGCCAGCGTCACCGCCGCAATCACGCTGAACGCCGGACTCTTCCGCAGCGTGCGCACCGCGTACCGCAGATCCTGCACGGTAGTCTCAATCGCCATGACTCCCCGCGCTTCCCGGCACTCTTCCTTGACGCTCTCGATTCCCCCGAACTCCATCCGCGACCGGCGAATAGCTTCGTCCCGCGTGATTCCTGCCTCCACATACTTCTCCACTTGCCGATCGAAATGAAAACGAAGCTCGTCATTTAGCTCGCGTTCGACGGTCTTACGTCGAACGAGAGCGCGCAGACGGTGCAAGAGATCAGTGAGCATGGCCCGCCCTCTACGCCATATCCAAGACTTGCGCCACGGCGGTGCTCAGCTTCCGCCACGCGTCTGCGTCTGTCTCCAGTTGTTTCCGCCCCGTGCGCGTGAGCGCGTAATATTTGGCCTTGCGATTGTTTTCGGAGACGCCCCAGTGCGCTTTGATCCATCCGCGCCGCTCCAGCCGGTGCAGCGCGGGATAGAGCGAACCCTGCTGTACCTGAAGCACATCGCGCGAAATCTGCTGGATGCGCTCGGATATCGCCCACCCGTGCTGCGGCTCGAGCGCCAGCGTCTTGAGGATCAGCAGGTCCAGCGTCCCCTGCGGCAGATCGATGCGGTCTTCGGCCATGCTCCCCTTTCGCTTCTACAAAGGAAGCCTATCATGGCCTTTGTAGAAGTACAAGGGGAGTTTGGAGCGGTTTACCGGACCGCCGCTGGCTCCCGATCCACGGGCTTTTCCGCGCTCTCCGGCTTGCTGGCACCTTCGATGCGCATACCGTAAAAGCTCTTGTAGACGAAGCTTATCGACACCACCAGGAAAATCACGGCTAGTATGGTGCTGAGCGTGGTCCCTTGCTTGTCGGTGAGGGAAACTGCCAGCTCGACGGCCAGCAAGCCGAACAGCGTAGTGAATTTGATGATGGGGTTCAAAGCCACTGAACTCGTGTCCTTGAAGGGATCGCCCACTGTATCGCCGACCACCGTGGCCGCGTGCAGCTCCGTACCCTTGGCGCGCAATTCCGTCTCGACAATCTTCTTGGCGTTGTCCCATGCTCCACCCGCATTGGCCATGAAGAACGCCTGGAACAGCCCGAACAGTGCAATGGAGATCAAGTAGCCGACAAAATAGAACGGTTCGAAGAACGCAAACGAAAGCGTCGCGAAGAACACAACGAGGAAAATGTTCAGCATGCCCTTCTGGGCATACTGCGTGCAAATGGCGACGACGCGTTTGGAATCGGCAACCGACGCCTTGTTTCCGCTCTCCAGATGGATGTTGCGCTTGATGAATTCCACCGCGCGATAAGCGCCCGTGCTGACCGCCTGCGTGCTGGCGCCCGTAAACCAGTAAATGACCGCGCCGCCCGTGATCAGCCCCAGAAGGAACGGCGGGTGCAAAATCGAGAGCTTGTCGAGATTCAAGGTCAAGCCATTGGTCAGAGCCACGATCGTCGAAAAGATCATGGTGGTCGCGCCCACGACCGCCGTGCCGATCAAGACGGGTTTCGAGGTCGCCTTGAACGTGTTCCCTGCGCCGTCGTTTTCCTCCAGGTTGTCCTTGGCGCGTTCAAACTGCGGTGTGAAGCCAAATTCTTTCTGGATTTCCTGCTGGATGTTGGGAAGTTCTTCAATCGTCGAGAGTTCGTAGATCGACTGCGCGTTATCGGTCACCGGACCGTAGCTGTCTACGGCAATGGTCACCGGCCCCATGCCCAGGAAGCCGAACGCCACCAGACCGAAAGCGAACACGGCCGGCGCCACCATCAGGGCGCCGAGCCCTAACGTACTGACTAGAAAGGCGATGGTCATCAGCCCCAGCACCGTTAAACCCAGCCAATACGCGCTGAAATTACCGGCTACAAAGCCCGAAAGGATGTTGAGTGACGCGCCACCTTCCCGCGAGCTGGTCACAATCTCGCGCACATGCCGCGATTGCGTGGAAGTAAAGGCTTTAACGAACTCGGGAATCAGCGCTCCGGCCAAGGTGCCGCAACTGATCACGCTGGAAAGCTTCCACCACAGTGACGTGTCACCTTTGAGGTCGGGAATGATGGCAGCGGTCAAAACGTAGGTCAGCCCGATCGAAAGGAGCGAAGTGAGCCAAACTAAAGAAGTTAGCGGCGCTTCGAAGTTCATCCTTTCCGCGTTCTGATAGCGGCTCTTGGCCCAGAACCCGTTGATGAAGTAGCTGGCCGCCGCCGCCACCACCATCATGATGCGCATGCTGAAAATCCACACCAGCAACTGGACTTGCACGATGGGATCGTGTACAGCGAGCAGAATGAAGGTGATCAAGGCTACGCCCGTGACGCCGTAGGTTTCGAAGCCGTCCGCCGAGGGACCCACTGAATCGCCCGCGTTGTCACCGGTGCAATCGGCGATGACGCCCGGATTGCGCGCGTCATCTTCCTTGATTTTAAAGATGATCTTCATCAGATCGGAACCGATGTCAGCGATCTTGGTGAAAATGCCGCCCGCCACGCGCAAAGCCGCCGCGCCCAGCGACTCGCCGATGGCAAATCCAATGAAACACGGACCCGCCAGGTTGCCCGGCACGAACAACAAAATAAAGAGCATGATGAGCAGCTCGATCGAGATCAGCAGCATGCCGATGCTCATGCCGGCCTGTAACGGGATGTCATAGCAGGGATAGGGTTTACCGCGAAGGCTCGCAAATGCCGTGCGGGAATTCGCAAAAGTATTGACGCGCATGCCGAATGCGGCGACGAAGAAGCTGCCGGAGATGCCCACGACGCTAAAGGCCAGAATTATCAAAACTTTAAAGGCCGAGAAATCGCGCAGGAAACCGAAATAGAAGACAATGACCGCGCCTATGAAGCATTCCAGCAAAATCAGGAACTTACCTTGCGTCAGCAGGTAAGTTTTGCAGGTTTCGTAAATAAGTTCGGAGACTTCGCGCATGGACTGATGCACGGGCATGTTACGCAAACGCACGAAGATAGCTAGTCCGAAGAGCAAGCCCAGCACGCAGACCGCGAGACCCGCCAGCAGCAGGTTATGCCCTCCGATTCCGTTCAGGAACCGGGCCGAATCCAGATTGGGAAGAACCAGGTTCGCCTCACCTGCGTGCTCCTTCGACTGGGCTAGGAGCGGGGTTCCGAACGTGAGGGCGGCAAACAAAGCGACCCTCCACGAGCTAATCATGCGAAACATACTTCAAGCCTCCTAAAATCCTAGGTTCTTGTATAACGTGCGACAAATTGCAGCTTTTCTCCCCCGGGAGAAGTGAGATATTGACTTTAGCACGAGAGATGCCGATATTTACTGGCCCGTTTTGAACAGTTTGGACACGAATTCCGATCGGGATTGGGTGGTCTCACCCATGTTTCGCCTTTTGTACGGCTAGGGGGCCACCCGCACCAGCACCTTTCCCATAGGCCCCTCGGTTAATCGGCCAAACGCTTGTTTGACTTGCTCAAAGGGGAGAATGGCATCGGTTACGGGCCGCCTACCGAGCCCATCCAGCCTGCCAACAATCTCTTTCCAGGCGGTTTGCGCCGCTTGCGGTGTATAGTCGGCGACAGCCACTCCACCGATCCGGTTTCGACGGAAAAACAGCGTCGCAGTATTGAACTCCGGAACCGATCCACCGCTCCGGCCGACCACGCTAATCCTGCCGCCATAGCCCAGCATGGCGATCAGGTCATTGAACGCCGGGCCGGCGACATTATCCACGACAAGGTCAATTCTCTTTGGAAAGAGTGCAGCGGCAATGGCTTTGCGCAGGTTCGGCATATCGGGGCTGAACACAAAATCAGCGCCCAACTGCTTTAACTTTTCCCCCTTTTCCTGGCTACGGGACAAAGCCACCACCACCAAACCCATCGACTTTCCGAGCAACACGGAGGCCACACCGACACCTCCCGAAGCTCCGGTCACGAGCAGGACGGAACCGGTCGCAGGCGGCGCGTGCGGATCGGTCCACTGGGTCAGCGCCTGCCAGGCGGTCAGAAAAACTAAGGGAGCACCCGCAGTTTCTTCCAACGACCAGCCTTGAGGGATGGAAGTCAGGCTGGCTGCGGGAATCGCGGCCTTTTCGGCCAAAGTGCCCCAGACCTCGACGCCGGCATCACAGCGCAGGATGCCTACCGTATCGCCCACTTTGACGTTTTCGACGCCGGATGCGACGGCGATCACTTCACCCACGCCGTCACGGCCGAGAATGTGGGGCAGCGGCGGCTTGGCGGGGTACATGCCCTGGGCGAGAAAGGCGTCGGCGGGATTCAGGGCCGCAAGCTTCACTTGGAGCAGAGCCTGACCGGGGCCGGGCTGCGGATCCGGCACCTCGTCCAGGCGGAGCTTTTCGACGCCATCGTAGGAATCCATCAACCATGCGCGCATCTGCCCATTGTGTACCATCCGGGGTTTCGGATGTCTACGGGCGCAGGCGAGGACTCTGAAATCAGTTTTCGGATGCCGTGACGTTCCAGCCGTCGACTTCGAGGGAGGGCTCCTTGCCTTCGAGTGAACCGAGGGCGTAGCTCGCGGTGAGCGTGCGGGATTCGCCGGGGAGGAGCGAGAAGTAGTTGTCGTCCCAGAAAATGGGAACGAGATCGTCGCCGTCTTTGCCTTTGGTGAGGCGCAGGTGGACCATGAAGGCCAGTGACTTGGTGGGGTTCGTCACGGTCACGTGCACAAAACCCTCGTTTCCGCGGCTGCGAACGGTCTTTTGCACGGCGAGCTTCAACTCGGGCAGTTGGTTGAGGGCGGTCAGATCATCGAAGCCCGACTGGGGCGTATACATGGTGCCGCGGCGAGCCTTCCAATCGAGGACATCGGGCTTGGAGGACAGCCAATAGAAATTGTCGCTGACCAGTTTTCCGGCGGAATCGTGGAGCTGGAGACGAAGGAAGTAAGTCAGCTCGTTGGGCGCGGGCAGATCGAAGGCTTTGACGCTACCATCAGCGGGCACGTCTACTTTCTCCGCGTGCGAATATTTCTCGACCGCATCGACGCCGTAGATTTTGGCGCTGACATTCAGGCCGCTCGCGGGCTCGTACGTGCTATTGACCACGGCGACGGAGTTGTCGTCGTAGGAATACTGGACGTGGACGAGCTCGCAGGATTTCTTTGTGCCGTAGTAGCCGCCGGCAGGGACGAGATAGTAGTCGTAGAGATGCCAGATGAGCGAGGGCCAGGCGTTATCGAGCATCCACTGGATGACGCCGGTTGAGGTGTACTTATTGCGGGAGTAGGCCTCGAACATGGCGCGCTGACCCTCGTAGGCGATGGCCTGCGATTTGCGCAGAAAATCTTCCAGGGTGTCCGGCTTGCCGTAGCGTTTCTCCAGACCCTCGAGGTAGGCCGTCATCTTGGTGAAGCGCTCGCCGCCGGCGTGGAAGTTCCACACGGTGTCGATGGGCCAGAGGTGATCGGCGGGAATGAAGCGCTTCAGGCTTTGGAGGGGCGGAATAGCGGGACCGGGGCTGGTCTCGGTGTTCAAGCCGTACGCGCCGCCGGCTTCTTTATCCACCTCCCAGTAGTCGGGCGGCTCGTAATCATAGGGGCCGGTCATCTTCACGCCGGAGGGACCGGTCAATTTTGTGGAATCGGCTGCGGCCGAGGAGATGGTGGGGTTGGGCCAATCGGCATTCTTGATGATATCGAGATACATTTTCTCGACGTCGGCTGGTGGCGGTCCGTCGCTGCCGTACAACCATACGAAGACGCTGGGGTGATTGCGCAGGCGGCGCAGCTCAAACTCGAGTGAGGCGGCGGCGATTTTGTAGTGGTCGGGCTTCCAGCGACGCCAACGTTCCCAGAAATCGCAGCAGCACCAGCCGGGCATGACGAGCAGACCCATGCGGTCGGCCATGTCGAAGAATTCGTTGCGCTCCATCTTGCCTTCGAGGCGGATGGAGTTGAGGCCCATGTCCTTGACATAGCGGAGCTCGGCATCGGCTTTCGGCAACGACCAGCGCAGGAGCATGTCGGGGGTCCAGGCGGCGCCGCGCAGCAGCACGCGCTTTCCATTGACGCGAAAAAGGAGAGCGCCGTTGTCGGTCTTTTCGGATTTCACTTCACGGATGCCGAACTGGAGAGTAGCGGCATCGGAGAGGTGGCCGCCGGTTTCAAATTCGAGGCGGGCGGTGTAGAGGTAAGGCTCGCCCATCTGGTAGGGCCACCAGAGCTTGGGATGCTCGAGCTTGTGCGGCGACAGGTGGACGGTTTTGGTTTCGCCGGCGGCGAGCTGGACAGGCTGGCTCAAGTGCATTCCAGCGAGTTCAGCTTTGAGAACGCCCTCGACGGGTTGATCCGTTGTGTTGTGGAGATCGGCGCTGACGAAGAGCTCGGCGGTTTTGTATTCGGCGTCGAGCTGGCTGCTGACGAAGGGGTTGCGCAGGGTTACGGCGCCGCTATCGGTGAGGTATACATCTCTCCAGATGCCCATGTCCTTGTCGGGCGGCTCGGGGTTCCAGTCAACAAAGGTGATGGCAAGGGCTTCGCGTTCGGGAGCAAAAACCTCGACGGCGAGGGCGTTTGGCTGGCCGGAGTGCAGGAGTTTGGTGGCATCGAACTCAAAGGCCCGGAAGGGGCCGACGATGTCTGTCTGATCGGCGATTTTCTGGCCATTGAGCCAGATGTTGGCGCGATAGTTGATGCCGTCGAAGCGGAGCCAGGCGGTTTTGCCGTGAAAGCCGGCGGGTGTGGGGAATTCGACGCGATACCACCACGAGCATTTGAAGGGGCTGTCGTCCGGCATGTCCATGTTGGAGAACAGCCCGCCGATGCGGTACTCGACGCCGGGAAGCGAGCGCAAGTTCATGCCGACGTAGGGATCGGGGTAGGTTTTGTCGGCGACGAGCGCGGCGACGACGGTAGAGGGAACCTGGGTGTGGTGCCATCCCTGGGCGGCAAAACCAGGGACGGAGGTCTCCGTCCCCGCGGCTTTCGCTTCGCAAGAGGACTGCAAGGCCCAGCCGTCTTTGAGCGGGACCTCAGCCGCGAAGGCCGCAGTGACTGTGACGGCAAACCAGAGCAGGCGCGAAAGCATGCCAGCGTGCCTCAGAACTGGTATTCGGCCGGCGTAATGCCTTTGGCGCGGAGGTACATCTCGGCGCAGGCGCGGTGGTGCGTGGTGTGATCGAGAAGGCCCAGCAGGAGATCCAGGCCGGTCATGGTGCCTTCTTCGCTTTTATAAGTTTTCGAAAGCTGCTCGGGGGTAAGGGTGGAGACTTTTTCGATGGTGGAATCGAACGAAGCCTTGACGAAGGCGATCACGTCGGCCTTGTTCATGGACGCAGGTTGGGTCTCATGCGGTTTTTCGCCGAGCATGGGGGAGAGAAAGTACGCGCCCGATTGGGAGAGATGCACGAGCTGCTCGGCGAAACTCATCTGCGGCGGTGTGAGCTTGAACCCGTAGTCGGATTCGGGCATCTGCTCGGCGACTTTGAGCGTGAAGTCGCGCGAGGTTTTCAGGTGCTTGATGATGGTGGCCTTGACGTCGATATCGGCGAGTGCGGCGACGGCGAGCGCGGCCGTAAGAGTCGTTACGTAGAAAAGTTTTCTCATATTCACCTCAGAATTTGTACTCGGGGGGAGTGATTCCCTTCAACCGCAAATAGACTTCAGCCTGGCCGCGGTGATGCGCAGTGTGGGTAAAACCGCCCCAAAAAGCTTCAAAAACAGTGCGCTGGTGTGCGCCACTACCCACGGTTTTCATAAGGCCGGCATCGGTCAACTTCTTGAGACCGTCGAGGCAGAAGTCAAAGGCGACGTTCAGATTTTTCACGGCCGCGGCTTTGGAAGCGTCCTCGAGCTTGCCGAGCGGGCTCTTGGTTTCGAGACCGGCGGCGCAATAATTCGCGTTGGCGGCGGCGATATGGTTCATCTGCTGGCCAAAACTCATTTCGGCATCAGTGGCCTTGAAGGAGTAATTTTCGGCGGGCATAGCCTCAGCGACCGCAAGGGTCAGCTCCTCCGACGCCTGATAATGCTTCACCATCGCGTCGACCAGAGCATGGGAATCCTGCGCACAGGCCAGACCGACACAGGACAGGGGGACCGCCAAAACCGCAGCCAATTTCATGCAAT
>JASHOO010000576.1 GCA_030041035.1 Bryobacteraceae bacterium
CGCGCGGCGGCAACCATCCAGGTGAATTTCCGGCTGCTTTAATAGAACAGATACTTGCGCCATTGCTCGTCGCTCTTGCCGAGCAGGCGCATCAGGTGACGGCTGGTGTGCAGGCTGAAGGGCCGCGGCTGGCGCGTCAGCTTCATGCCGGCTTCTTCGGGCGTGCGATTGCCTTTGCGATTGTTGCAGGGGTGGCAGCAGGCAACCAGGTTCTCCCACGCCGATTCGCCGGCGCGCGAGCGCGGAACCACGTGATCGAGCGTCAGCTCACCCGAAGGCAGCGTGCGCAGGCAGTATTGGCAAGTGTAGCGGTCGCGCATGAGGATGTTCTTGCGCGAGAGGGCGCGCGTCTGGTGCGGGATGCGGCGGTATTCGAGCAAACGGATGACCGAAGGCAGACGCAGGATGCGGCGCGACGAATGGATGGCGTGCGCGGACTCCTCTTCGGCCGCAGCCACCCCCTTCAGCACGAGCACCAGCGCACGCCGCGCCGCGCAGATGTTGATGGGTTCGTAGCTGGCGTTGAGCACCAGCACGGGCTTTTGCAACCTGCCCAAACTCGGCATCTCAGGCAACCTCCCGGGAAACTGGCTTGTCTGGTTCAGCTCTGCCCGGCTCGAACAGCCGGCGGTCCACGCGCGCCAATGCCAGCAACGTTACCGGGCCGGCGCCGGCACGCTTGAGCGCGACGGCACAGGCACTGGCAGTCGCACCGGTGGTCATCACATCATCGATCAGCAAAATGCGCCGCCCTTCGACCTTTTGCGGTTTCCTCACGCGGAATGCGCCGGTGACATTTTCGCGCCGGCGGGCATTGCTCAAGCCGGCCTGCGCCGCGGTGGCGCGCGTCCGGCGAACTGCGTTGACCAGGGGAACTCCGCAGCGCCGTGCCGTGGGACGCGCCAGCAGCTCCGATTGATTGAACCCGCGCTGCCAGCGGCGGCGCCAGTGCAGCGGCATGGGCACCACCAGATCGAACTGTTGATCGCGCGGCAGCGCCGACCCCAGGTAACCCGCGAGCGTCTTTGCCAGCGGCTTCATGCGGCCGTATTTGAACAAGTGGATCAGCTCGCGCAATGCGCCGTCATAAGAGCCGTAACAATACGCCATGTCGAACCCACGCGCGCCCGAGCGGCACAGACGGCAGCGGCCGGAATCATCGAGCGGAAACGCATTCTGGAACGGTGTGCGGCAGGTGACGCAAAAATAATCGGCGGCGAGCGGCTGGGGGGCTTTCAGGCAACGCGCGCAGACCGGAACCCGCGTGAATTCCGTGAGCCCGGTCTTACAGATGCGGCACTCGTCGGGGAAAAGGAGCGAAAAAAAGCCATGCGGGACCTGACGAACAACGGAAGGCAGGGCAACCGAAAAACCTGACCGGAACCTGCTACTCGAGAAGACCCACCTCCGGACACCGCTGCTGACTCATAGCAGCCCCTTATCTTGCAGTTTTTGGCAGCGAATGCAATGGCGCGCCCACGGCACCGCTTCCAGCCGTTTCGGCTCGAGCGGCTTCCCGCAGGCCACGCAGATTCCAAATTCCCCATTTTCGGCGCGGGCCAGCGCGGCCTGCACCAGGCCCAGAATCGCACGCTCGGCGTCGCTCTGTTGGAAAAAATACTCTTTAGCGAAAGAGCCGTTGGCTTTGTCTACCGGATCCTGAGTGTCGATGTCACTGGTGGCACGTCCGTCGACATCGGTTCTGGCGATAGCGCGGACCAGCTCTTCCTGTTTGACCTGCAACAGGCGTTTGTAGCCTGCGACTTCGCTCGCTACCCTGCTCTCTACCACTTCCATAAACGCCGCCTAAAGACCTTCTAAATCAAATTTTAAGAAGCGCATCGAGGCAAAGTCAAATTGCTCACAGTTGCGGCGCGGTCGGTTTCACAGGCGCTCACGACACCGTGCCTTTGCGCCGGGAATCTGAAACCTGACACCTGGAACCTAAGCCGTCGTGCGTTCTATCGTGGCGTCGGAGCGGGTGAAGACGGCGGGGTCGAGTTCGACGCCGAGGCCGGGGCCGGGCGGGAGCGCGAGAGCGCCATCGACCACCTCGAGGGTTTTGGTGACAATGCCGCGGTATTCCTCCAGGTAATGACGTCGGACGGTTTCCAAAATGTGCAGATTGGTCAGATTGGCGGCGAGATGGGCCGAGGCGGCGTGCAGCACCGGGCCGCCGCAGTTGTGCGGGGCGACGGGCAAGTAATACGTTTCCGCCATGGCCGCGATCTTCCGCGCTTCGGAGATGCCGCCGCACCAGCTGATGTCGGGCATGATGATGCGAGCGGCACGGTTTTCGAGAATTTCACGGAAACCCCAGCGGGTCATGAGCCGCTCGCTCAAACACAGCGGCAGACGCGTGGCCCGGGCCAGCTCGGCATAGGCGGCGGGATTATCCTGCGGCAGCATCTCTTCGAGCCACATGGGCGAGTACGGCTCGAGCGCGTGCGCGATCTCGATGGCGCAGGGCAGGCTCCAGTAGCCGTGAAACTCCATGGCCACGTCCATGGAATCGCCTAATTCTTCGCGGATCAGGCGCAGCGGCTCGAGGCCCTGGCGCATCTGCGCCGCCGTGATGAACTGGCCGCGCGTCTCCCGCGCCACCGGATCAAACGGCCAGATCTTCATGGCGTGAGTGCCGGAGTGCGCCAGATCGCGCGCCAGCTTCACCGGTTCGGTGAGAAAGTCGATGTGGTCGTAGCACGTGTTGTAGGTGCGGATGGATGAGCGTGAGGCGCCGCCGAGCAGTTGATAGACCGGCGCACCGGCCGCCTTGCCGGCCAGATCCCACAGCGCCATATCCACCGCGCTGATCGCGCGCATTTCGGCTCCCGCCCAGCCGCTGTAGGAGATGGCTTGAAACATGTCCGCCCAGAGGCGATCGATGGCGAGAGGATCGCGGCCCAGCAGCACCGGCGCCAGCGCCTGATGAATGATGGCCGATTCGGCTTCGGGATGCGGATAGGTTTCGCCCAGCCCGATAAGGCCCGAGTCGGTGTGGACACGCACCCACAACCAGCGGATCG
>JASHOO010000577.1 GCA_030041035.1 Bryobacteraceae bacterium
CAGGTGCGCTCCAGCCCGACGGGACCATCTGGCGCCTGGGTGCGGATTTCGCAACCGTCCTGCATACCGATGTTGATCTGGATATCGGGGGACTGGCGGTGCCCGCAGGCGAATACGCGCTTTACATCGACTTGGACCAAGGGAACTGGAAGCTGATCGTCAATAAGCAAGTTATGGACGTGCGGCGCGGCAGGCCGCTGTGGGGCATCGCCAACCGCAAAGGTGACAGCACGAATGCCCCAGCCACGGAACTGGGCCGCATTGCTTTGACCATGGGCAAACCGTCGGCTCCCATAGAAACGCTCAAGATCGCACTTACTCGCACCGAGCCCGCCACTGCAAGCGCCGCGCATGGCAAGCTGGACATCGCGTGGGAAAATGTGACAGCATCAGTGCAGTTTACAGTAAACTGAACTAGCGGTTGAGTTAGCCGCGAGGGTGCTTGCCGAGCGTTGTTTCCGGGTGTTCCCGGTAGTCTAGGTAGCGTGGCAAAACCAGGGCCTAGTTGCCGCGCCGCTTGATCAGAATTGCGGAACTGGCGGAACTAGCGAATCTTATCAATGGTGTATTGAACGTTGTGTCTGCCACCCCCCCCAACGAGGTGGGCAGCCTAGCCTTTCGCTTTTTCTTCGCTATAATAAAATGCTTCGCGGAGTGTTTCTCGTTTACAGACGTGCACATACCGACCCCAAAAGCGCCAAGACGGTTCAGCCTTCGTCTTGACGTATAGTCTTCTTCTCAGGTCCTGCAGACTGATAGGTGCCTTCATCAGGTGATCCTGGTGGATTCGCATCCGCGCCAGCAATGGCTTCGGCAGGCGGTGGAGAAGCGGCTTCGGGAGGAGGTGGCCAAACTGCAAGTGGAGGTGAATGAGGAAAAGAGCGCGTGTCCAGCGAAAGCTGGCGTGATCAGTGGGAGGTGAGTCCCACCAGGGTAAAAGTCAAAGCCCTGTAGCTTGAGTAGCAGGAAGGAAGGAAACTGAGATTCCTGAAGCCTATTGACAAAGCCATCTGTTGGATGGTGAGTGAGTCGCCGGGCCCATTAGTGGCCTCGAAAACTCGCGCCCCGAAGGCCGAGCCAACACTCTTTTGGCGAAGGCAGCATGGAACGTCGCAGTTGACTGATGCGGCGAGACACTTCGGCGGGGTGTAGGGACAGCACGGTGACAAGGTCATGCTAAGCGACTGGAGAAACCCTCCTCGTCCCACCGCGAAATCGGTGGAGCAGGGTAGGCCATATAACTGGCTAAACCGGGAAAGTGGCTGACGGCGGGAGGGTGGCGGATGGGCTCGCAGTAGCGGAGAACCGGAGTAATGTCCGGGGAGCCAAGGAGCCCTGCTGCAACGCAGTTCCCGTGGCGGTAGGGGAGGCAGGGGCGCATGATAAAACGCCCGTTAATCTGCAGGACCCGAGGACATGGGGTATACGGCAAGGGGAAGACGGAAGAGGTTGGAGCGAGTGTGGAGTAGATCTTGGTCTATAGCCACGATCGAAAGCGCTTCCAACGCGAGACGTAACATAAGCCTGGCCATGAAGCGCGCAGGAGAGCCGAGTACTGGAATCGGCATGCTCGGTTCGACGTGGCGGGGGCTGGAAACGGAGTCGGTCAACTGACCACCGCGCCAGTCCTCGACCCTACCAGTGCATTGAGTCGCAGCGTGAGGTATCATCAGCGCGGAGGATCCTCCGTGAATTATGCCGTTGTGCATGCTCACGGCCGGCACAGTTGCCGCGGATCTGTCGATTCCTTTCGCAAACCTCAACCTTTGCCCCGCCTCATTGGCTTACACTTCGGCGTTCTTGGCCATCCCGCGCGGGTTGAGCGAAGAGGCCGCTGGAGGAACATCATGGCTAACGACTCACTGTTGACCGCGTTGGAATCGGCGTACTCGCGGGAAGACGGCCTGGCGCTGCTGCGCCGAAATATGCAATTGGCTACGGACGAGCTTGCGGAACAACTCCGCCTCCGTTCCCGCCAACTCAAACAGATACATGAAGAGGTTTTGAGTGGCGATTTCGCGGCCTGGGCCGCGGAGACGCGCTCGCTTGCGACACGCCGTCTTGCTTTGGCCGCGCGAGGGAATCAGCAAGCCGCGATGGAATTTCTACAGACGCAAAAAGACCGCTTCGACGATGATTTTTATGACCTATGCTACCGGATCGGGTCGTACAACCTCAAGAAGGCGTACACGCTGGTTGACGCCGAGCAGCCCAATGTCAATGCAGTGGAGGAGGCTTTGGCCGCCGGAGCCGGAGAAGTAGAATTTCTGACCGTGATCGGGCAGCTCAAGGACCGTCCCTATTATCGAGCCAAGACCAGCTTGCTGGCGGGCACGCACCTGCTGGTCCGTTCCCAATGGGCGGCCCGACAAGGGCGGACAGCGGAAGCGGACGAAGACGCGGCTGCGGCGCGTGAGGCACTGAAAACGGCAGCTTCGAGCACCGTTCTGGAAGCAGAAGCGCGCGCGCTGGCCGAGATGCGCCTGGCTGCGATTGCGGGTCCCTCGAAGCCTGAGGACGTGGGGCAACACCAGCGAGCCGCGCTCTCGATCGCGCTGGCGGGCAAAGCATGGAACGTAGCGACGACAGTCCGGAGGGATCTTGCGTATGGGGCGGAGGGGCGCAGCGATTGGATGAACGCCTGGGACTTGTACCGGGCGAATATCGAGCAGAGCGAACGAGAGATGTGGAGCACCCGAGCCATTCTCGGCGCGGTCACGGTGGAATCGAAAACGCGAGTTGACTATCAGGGGGCGGTGCGAGCTGCCATGGAATTAGGAAAGGCGGATGCCACTTTCTATGAGCGGGCACTGGAGAGCGCCGAACAGGGGAAGGGGCGCGCTTTTCTGCAGGGTGTTGCGTACGCCGCTGCACCCCGGAATGTGCCGCCGAACCTGCAAGAGCGCCGCAACAGAATTTTGCAGCGGATGTCGGAGATCTCCCAGGGCGGCGCTGGCAGAACCGAACTGGACCGTTTGTCGTACTCGCTGGAGACGGTGGAGCAACAGGTTTTCACACATCCGCGGGTATGGGTTGTGGACACGCAATGCCAGCCCTGCAGCTACAAAGAAATGTGCTCGTTGGCCCCGGAAGACGGCGTCATCCTATCGTACTTCGTATTTCCCGAGCGTTTGATGATTTTTGTGATTGGCAAGCAAGGGTTGGCGGCGCCGCCGGAAGACGTTCCCGTTCCAGAAGAGAAACTCGCGCGTTGGAAGGTGGAACTGCAAATGACCATGCTGCTGCGGGGCGAGTACGTGACTATCGATCAGTTGCAACGGATGTTCGACATGAGAATCGAAGCTTTCAATACTAAGATGTACTTGCGCCAGTTTCATAAGCTGCTGATTGAGCCGGTGGCAAAACATCTTGCGGGAAAGCGCCAGATTGTGGTGGCGCCGCATGGCGTGCTCAGCGGAATACCCTTCCACGCTCTCACCGATGCCAGCGGAAGAGCGGTGGTGGACGACTTCGCCGTCTCCTATACGGCGGGGCTGTCGGTTCTCCGCTGGTGCCGGGCGAGGGCGCGAGCGGAACTGGCTACCTGCTTCGCCGCTGGTGTCAGAAGGGTCGCGGGCGGACCGAAGAGTGCTGCCGAGGAAGCCGCGGCGGTGGCCCGCCTGTTCGGCTGCAGAGCAAACCCGGCCACCTGCGAAACAGTGCTCAAGAACGCCGGAAAGTGCGATGTGATTCACCTGTGTTGCCACAGCGACATGAAGGCGGTGTTCACGAGCTTCGCCAGTCTGCAACTGGAGGACGGGCCCCTGCAGCAGAAAGAGATCGCGTCGATGCCCTGTCACACCACATTGGTGACGCTGAGCGCGTGCGCGACCGCGGAATCGGACACGCTCACTCGGCCGGGTGCGGAGCTCGCGGGCCTCGTGGGGGCGTTCTTTCGCGCCGGCTGTCCGACGGTCGTCGCGAGCTTGTGGCCGGTGGCGGACGAAGTGGCAGTGCCGCTGGCGGAGGCATTCTATGGCGCCCTGAAGAGGGATGCTGTGAACAAGGCTGAAGCGCTGCAACTAGGACAGCTCGCGGTGAAGGGGCGCAGTGAAAAAGGTTATGACGACCCATATTTCTGGGCGCCGATGACACTGTGGGGAACTGCGTAATCCGATTCAGGAAGAAATTAGGAGGTCAACCATGAGTTACGAAACGAAAGGTCCTCTGGAACCGCCACGACGGCACTTGGTACCAGCGATGCCCCTGGTCGATGGCGAGGCGGATGCAGTGGAGGAGTTGGGCAGGCAGTTTTCCAGCGTGGCGGCTTACGGCATGTTGTTGCTGGACGATGCCAAGCATCCCATGTCCGAACTGGTGCGGGAGCGGTGGCCCGCAATCCACAACTTGACGGGCGATTCGCTGCTGCTGTTTTCCTTCGAGCGGCCCGCTGAGTGGACCGATACCTACGTGCGATATTGGCGCAATAAGCTCGGCGGCAAATTCGATTCGACCTGGAAACAGTGGCAGAGCGCAGTGGATCCGGGATCCGCGTACACGTATCTCGGCTTGTTCAAACCACCACTGAGGCCGGATCAGCTTCCGTGCCTGGTATTGTTCACCGATATCGAGGTGCGCGAGGCCGTGGTACGCCCGATTCCCAATTGGGACAAGGAGAGCCTCTTCACGCTGCTGAAAGGTATAGTGGGCGTAGTACAGGACTC
>JASHOO010000578.1 GCA_030041035.1 Bryobacteraceae bacterium
GATCCCTTCGCGGCCAACAGCAGCGGAAGGGCGTACTTGGTGACCAGGAACAAGCCTTCCACGTTGACGCGGAGCAGGCGCTGGAAATCTTCGAGCACGGTCTCTTCGATGTTGCCGACCAGGCCGATGCCGGCGTTATTAATGAGGATGTCGAGCGAGGCGAGCGAAGCGAAGGCCCGGCGGACAGCGGCTTCCTCTGTAATATCGAAGATCATGGCGGAGGCGGAAGGAATCTCGCGGGCGAGGGCTTCGGCGGCTGTGCGATCGATATCGGCGATGATGACCGCGGCGCCGGCGGCGGCCAAGGCGCGGCAGGTGGCGGCGCCGATGCCGCTGGCTCCGCCGGTGACCAGGGCTGTGCGGCCGTCGAGGCGGAAGGGAGAAGTCATCGAGGGAATTCTAGCGGGTTGGGAAGGCAGGTGTCAGGTGCCAGGTGTCGGGTGTCACGGGCGCTTCATTGCCAGCGCGTGTTTGGGCTGGTAAAGGCCGATTCTGCCGCCGCCTGGAAGCTGGATCCTGGTGATGGAGCCCCAGCGGGCTTCTTCCACCGCCGAACACGCGACGGATTTTTCGGCCAGGCGAGCGACTTCGGTTCGCAGATCGTCGCACATCAAGTAAAATTCCTGCCGGTCGTTCGCTTCCGCCGGATGCACCGCGGCTTCCGCAGGAGGCAACGCGAAAATCAGCCATCCGTGACCCGCATCGACCGACGCGAATCCGAGAACATCGCGAAGGAAAGCGCGATCCGCCTCGGCATTTTGGCTGTAGATAATCATGTGTGCGCCGAAGATCATTCGGGGATCCTATCACACACTTTACCTACGAAAGGCGCACCAGCCGCTGAACCGAGAGTTGCGCGTGCAGCAAATCGCTGCGGGCCTTGCCTTAAAGCCGCGGGCGGTTGTGCACCCGGCGCATCGCCGCGAGCAGGGGCACCAGGCCCGTCAGCAACAACAGGCTCGAAGGCTCCGGCACCGGCGTGATATCGAAGCTCAGATTGTCATAAGCGGTTGTAATGACGCCCCCGTTGAAACCATCCACGCCGCTGATTTGAGCCAGGCCAAACATCATCGGATCACCGGAAAAATTCGGGTGCTGCGAGCCGGGAATCACGAACCCGGTAGCATTGCCCTCGCCGTCGGCGAAGTCAAACGCAAAAAAGTCAGCCGCCGTCAAACCCGACTGCGAGAGAACGTTGAAACCCGTGCTGCCGCCCGAAAGGCCGGGGCCCGGGATGGCCGCCAGGTAAAATACTCCATCCTGCTCAATGACGGGCCGGAAAGTGTTGCCAAATGAGCCGGTCGTGGTTAGGGTGATGGTTAAATCCTTGTCAACGGAAGCAGTGATTGAGCTGATCGCGCCCTCCGTCCCCGGATCGTAGGTAAACAAATTGTTGACAAAGCCCAAGTCAACGAGTCCTTCCGTGGTTGTGGTATCCCCGAATGTGGAAACAAATTGTAGCGCCTCACCGCCGGTACTTCCGCAAGTCGAACAATTTGCCGCCGTGATCGAGACGGCTTCAGGATTTACAAAGGATGCCGTCGCGGTGTAGTTGCTGAGGTCGACAGTGGTGTCGCTGAATATGACATCCGCGAACATGGGAGCCGAAGCCATAAACATTGCCAGTGTGATCAAACAAGCCAAACGTTTCATCCAAATCTCCAGGTAACGGCCGATCGCCGGTTTTTCCTGATTTTCAGGTAGTGCCTCCGGCATTTCAAGATCTAGACCTACCGTGACCGTACTAGTCCTCCGCTCTAGTCTCCACCAGCAGTCACGATGTAAGCTTCACCCGCGATGCGAATTGGGCTTGGAAGTCCACGGGCATCAGGTTCACACCCTATCGATGCCACAAATACTCCCGCGTTCATCCGGGCTCACATGCCCGGCATTTGCGTCCAGTATCTGGACTGACGCGCCGCCGGGCGTGCGGAAGTGCGAGTGGTCTTTCACCAGACCCACGGCCTCATCGAGCGATGCAGCCTGCAAAACGGAATAACCGGTAATGGCCGATTTCCCATTCGTGGTTTTACCATCGGCGACCACTGCCGATTTGACTAGCGGCGACCCGAGGTCAACCATGGCACTGCCGGTTTTCTCCCGCCAGTCATTCCAGACAGCCATGCCTGCCGCCATCTGTTCGGGTGTCGCGCGCGCCATCATCTCCGCGACAGACGGGCCAGTCAATGCAGCGTCTGAGTGATAAAGGATCAGGTACTTGGGCATATGGGTTACGCTCCTCGTCGTGCCAATGTAACAATCAACATTCACAAGCGGGAAGGACGAACAATGGTTTGGCCGGGTAACATCGAAGAACGTAGCGGGGGCGGAAAGCAAAACTTAGATCGGCTCGAAGTGGGAGAACATCTTTTGAAATTCGGGGAGGTTGGATGGCGTCTCGTAGGTGCAGACGGCTCCGAAACGTTTCCAGAGATCGATGACGGCGGGGTTGTGGTGGGCGCCTTCGATGGCTTCCTGAGAGACCCACTCGAAGACCTCGACGATGATTCCGCCGGCGGTGCGCATGACGATGGAAGGCCGGTCGGTCACGAGGCCCTCGGCCCGCAGTGGGGGAAGGTGGTTCCGAACCAGTTCGAGCAGAGCCTGCTCGCAACCCGGACTCGGTTTATAGCAGGCTACCGATATGGATCCCATGAGACGGCCTCCGGTATTGGGCCAGTGTAGCAGGCGTCTGCAACCGAGAGCACGAATGGCGGCTGCGCGGATAATATCGAAGATCATGGGGCAAAAAGAAGAACTGTGAATTCGAACAGTGCGCCGCTGGTGGTCTTACAGCAGGAAGTGATCGCGTGCCGGCGGTGCCCGCGGCTGGTGGAGTATATTGCCGAAATCGGGCGCGTGAAGCGGCGGGCGTATCGCGACTGGGACTATTGGGCCAAGCCGGTGCCGTCGTTCGGCGATCCAAAGGCGCGCGTGCTGATTGTGGGACTGGCGCCGGGAGCGCACGGCTCGAATCGCACGGGCAGGCCGTTCACGGGTGACGCATCGGGAGCGATTCTGTACCGCGTGCTTTATCAGGCAGGATTCGCGACGCAGCCGGAAAGCCGCACACGCGATGACGGGCTGCGCCTGGTGGATGCGTACATCACGGCCGTGGTGCGCTGCGCGCCGCCGGGAAATAAGCCGGCCGTGGATGAGCTGCGCAACTGCCGCCCGTACCTGGAGCGGGAGCTCGATTTGCTGCGCAATTTGAAGGTTGTCGTGGCGCTGGGCAAGATTGCGTTCGATGTATACCTATCGGTTTTGCGCGACCGGGGCGTGATCCGGAGCCGGGCGCCGTTTGTGTTCGGACATAACGTAGTGCATCGCGTGGCGGCGGGATCGCCGATTCTGTTGAGCTGTTATCATCCGAGCCAGCAGAACACGTCGACGGGGAAACTGAATGAGAAAATGCTGCTGGAGGTGTTTCGGCGGGCGAGGAGAATAGGTTCTAGGTGTTAGGTGCCAGGTTTCAGGTGTCAGGCTCCAGCGAATGGTGTCTGATATTGGTATGAAGGCTCCGAGTTTGGTCGAGTACGCGGCGGAATTGCGCCGTGACATCCGGTTCGGGTTGCGGCGGCTGGCTGGATCGCCCGGGTTCACGGCGGTAGCACTGGTTTCGCTGAGTTTGGGAATCTCGATCGCCACCTGCGCGTACAGCGAGATGAACGGCCTGTTGCGCGATCTGCCGGGCGTCACGCGGCCGGAGCAATTGGTGGCGTTCGGAACGCCGGTGTCCTATCCGGATTACAAGCGGTATCGGGAGCTGGGCGATCTTTTTTCGGCGACGTTCGCGTACGTGGCGCCGGTGCCTTTGGGGGTTTCGATCGGCGGGCGCACGGAGAGGTTCTGGGGGCATCTGGTGACGCCTTCCTATTTCAGTACGCTGGGCGTGCAGCCGTTGATGGGACGCTTCTTCGACCGGCAGGAAGAGCCAGCGGGCATTGCGCCGAGAGTGGTTTTGAGCTGCCGGTTCTGGCGGGAGCACCTGGGCGCGGATCCCTCGATTGTCGGGAAAACGCTGCGCATCAACGGGCGGATGACGACAGTGATCGGCGTGGGGCCGAAGGATTTTCTAGGGGCTTCGCCGGCACTGTTTGTCTCGGACCTGTGGCTGCCGGTTTCGGTGGACGCGGCTATGGCGCCGGAACTGGCGGGCAACGCGCTCGAACGGCGCGACCTGACTATGTTTCAGGTGGTGGGGCGTTTGCGCCCGGGAATCTCGGAGGGCTCGGCTGAAGCGGAGCTGGACGCGGTGGCGCAGCAACTGGCGGAGGCGAATGGCGAGAAGGACCGGGAAAACAAGGGCCGGCGGATTCTATTGACGAGCGGCGGGAAGATGATTCCGATCAGGAAACAGGACATGCCGTTCTTCGAAGAATGCTTAATGATCCTGGCAGGGCTGGTGCTGCTGATCGCGTGCATCAACGTGGCGAATATGATGCTGGCGCGCGCGGCGGAGCGGCGACGGGAGATTGCGGTGAGGCTGGCACTGGGGGCGAGGCGGGTGAAACTGATCCGGCAATTGCTGACGGAGGCGACGCTGGTAGCGGTGGGGGCCGCGATGCCGGCGTTTCCGCTCTCGGTATGGCTGATGCGCCTGATGTCGCGGCTGAAGCTGCCGCTGCCGATTCCGGTGAGTCTCGATTTGACGCTGGACTGGCGGGCCCTGGTGTTCACATTGGCCGTGACGGCGGTGACGGGGATCGCATTCGGCCTGACCCCTGCTCTGGCGGCGACAAGAACGGACCTCACGGCGGCGCTCAAGGAAGGCGGGCGCGTGCAGCTTCGCCACTACCGCAGGTTGAGCCTGCGCAATGGACTGGTGGTTTGCCAGATGGCGGCGTCGCTCACGCTGCTGCTGCTGACGGGGTATCTGGGGATGGGGATCCAGAGCAAGCTTGGGGTGCAGGAGGGGTTCAATCCGAGAAATCTTTATCT
>JASHOO010000579.1 GCA_030041035.1 Bryobacteraceae bacterium
CCGTTTTCCGCGCGAGCCACTGCACGTAGGCACGCGCATCGTCCCAGTTCACGCACACGACGGGATGGCGATCGGTCTGATGGAAGATGTTATTCCAGTAGGCACCTTCTTCGATGCGGAACGAATTGCCCTCCCAATGCTCACACGGGCCGAGCGTCCGCTGGGTGTCTTGCACGAACGCCGCAAACTCGCCGCGAGTTACGGGATACTTGCCAACTGCAAGCGCATACACGATGGTCACTTGTTGTTGGGGATTCTCATCGCTGCCCCGGCCACGTTCGCCTGCGGGACTGCCAACGGCGATTTTTCCCGGGGGAATCACGATCATTTCAGGGCACGAAGCAGTACAGTCACGGAATGATTGCCCGACGGCATGAGGACCGGTGGGTGGGCCGGCCGCGAATGCTTCAGCGGCGTCGAGCATCAACAGTGCGGCCGCCAAGGCGGCGAGCGATGCCATTTTCGAGAATCGCACGAGCCCACTCGAGGGACGGATGCGAATCGAGACCATGTTATCAGGACGCATTCGTCGAATTATAGTGAGGGGGGAATTTTCAACGCGGAGACGGCGACACGCTCAGGGAGTAGCAACGGGCGTTGCGTGGCTGTTCGGCGTGCGAAGATGGCGAGATGGATCTTCAATATCCGATCGGACGTTTTGAGTGGAGTGGGGTGAATTCAGACGATGACCGCAAGCATTACATCGAGGAGATCGAGCAGACGCCAGCGCGGCTGAGGGCGGCGGTGCGCGGATTATCGGACGCTCAGCTCGACACGCCGTACCGGCCGGGCGGATGGACGGTGCGGCAGGTGGTGCATCACCTGCCCGACAGTCACATGAACAGCTACGTGCGGTTCCGGCTGGCGCTGACTGAGGACGCGCCGACGGTCAAGCCTTACGACGAAGGCCGCTGGGCGGAGCTCGCGGATGCACGGACGGCGCCGATTGAGATTTCGCTGGCGCTATTGGAATCGCTGCACGCACGGTGGGTGCTGCTGTTGCGCGGCTTCAAGCCGGATGATTTCGCGCGGGAGTTCCGGCATCCGGAGATGGGCATGGTGAGTCTCGATAGGAATCTGGCAATCTATGCGTGGCACGGGCGGCATCACGTGGCGCACATTACGTCGCTGCGCGAACGGATGGGCTGGAAGTGACACGCGCGCTTCACTTCGTGTAGTAGCCGTCGCGGGTGCGGACGATGAGGCCGGGTCGGTTCACCGTGAGCTTGATCTTGCGGTACTCTCTGCTGGGGCCGGCGCGCTCGGGCGTGTAGCCGATGCTGTATTGATTGCGGAGCACGTCCTCGATTTGCGCGTAGATGTCCTCGATGGGGTGGCTGGTGGAGACCTCGAAGTAGGCTCCGCCGGTTTCACTGGCCAGACGCTGCATCGCATGTTTGCCGTGCGCGGCTACCACAGCGTGGATCGCAAGGCCCGGCCGGTATGCCCGGTGATGGCCGCCATAGAGGATCGAGTAGATGATGGTGTCGGCGCGCTGGGCGTACTCGATGGCGGTTCCGATAGTTGTCTTGTCGCGGAACGAGACGCCGTCGGATAAAAGGATGAACGCCTTGCGGCCGTGCTGGGGGCGCATCATTTGTTCTGAAGTCTGGCGAATGGCTTCGTAGAGCAGGGTCGCAATCATGCCGGGAACGCGCAGCCGGTCGAGCGCCGCGTGGAGCTCGTCGCGCGATGAGGTGAATCCTTCGAGCACCTCGACATGCGTATCGAAGTGCGCGATGAAGGCGCGGTCCTTGTCGGGCCGCAGCACCTGGTCAAGGAAGAGAGAGCTGGCGGCGCGCTCAGGTTCGATGACATCAACCTGGCTGCGGCTGGTATCGACCAGCAGTCCGATGACGAGCGGGAGATCGGACTCGCGCGAAAAATAGCGGATCGTCTGCGGCCGGCCGTCTTCCTCGAGGGCGAAATCGTCGGCGTTGAGATCTTTCACTACATGTCCGTCGCTATCTTGGACGGTGGCGAGGAGCGAGACGACTTTTACATCGGTCGAGAAGGTGGCTTCCTGGGCGCACGCGGCGCAGGCTGCGGCGAACAGGAAAGAGCGACGGGAGATCATTTGGGTGGGACGGATGGTGCCGCACAAAAGTTGCGGCGACGCGGGGGAATGACGGCGAAGACCCTGCCATAATCAATGCAATGCTCTCTTGGCTCGTGATTGCGCTGTTTCTGATGCAGACCGCTCCGCCGCCCGCTGATGCTCCCAAGCCGGCCGAAGGAAAAACCGCGGAAAAACCGGCGGAGAAGGAAGAGTCGCCGGTGGTGACGCATCACGAGATCCATGCGGGCGGCAGGACGCTGAAGTACACGGCGACGACGGGGCTGATGCCGCTGCGCGACACCAAAGGCGATACCGAAGCACACATCTTCTTCATCGCGTACACGCTCGATGGCGTAGCGGATACCAGCCGGCGGCCGCTGATGTTTTCGTTCAACGGCGGACCGGGGTCGGCGTCGGTGTGGCTGCACCTGGGCGCGCTGGGGCCCAAGCGGGTGGTGATGCTGCCGGATGGCGAGATGCCCGCGCCGCCGTTCCACCTGGTGGATAACGAGTTCACGTGGCTCGATCAGACGGATCTGGTGTTCATCGATCCGGTGGGCACGGGATACAGCCGCGCGGCGAAACCGGAGCTGAACAAGAAATTCTGGAGTCTGCGTGGCGATATTGAATCGGTGGGCGAATTCATCCGCATGTATCTGACGCGCTATGAGCGGTGGACGTCGCCGCTGTTTCTGGTGGGGGAAAGCTACGGTACGACGCGCGCGGCGGGGCTTTC
>JASHOO010000580.1 GCA_030041035.1 Bryobacteraceae bacterium
AAAAATAGGAAGATGAGATCGGCAAATCCCCATCCATTCCAGTTCGCGTGACCCAGGGAGCGGTAGATCGCACCTGGGTGGCTGTTGACGAGCACCATCCCGAACAGAGTGAATCCACGGAAGACGTCAAGAGAGGTCAACCGCTGCGTTTGGCGATTGGGGAGTCGCTCGGTTATTTCATCGACCAGCCGTAGTACTTCTACTTGGCTACTCATGGCTCTATCTCCCTGGCACGCTGGCATAGATTTCTGTTTTGCGCGCGACCAATGATTGCCGAAACTTCGCTGGGGGCATTCCGCAAAGAAAAAGCTTGATATATGGTAGCAGTTAAGGAGTCAGGGAGAACACGTCAATCATGAACATAAACTATGGATGCGAGTTTCATGTCGGTCGCGGCGAAAAAGTGCGCCATTCTGGTGGCAAAAAAAGGCGCCTCTGTGCAGGTTACGCCTTGTCTGGCAGACAGGCGCGATACGGCGCCGGATGGCTAGGACGGTTCGTCCTCTGGGGGCTGGATCTGTTGTGCGCGGTAAGACTTGCCTTTCACCTTTAGAATGATGGCTCCTTCAACCAGCCGATCCAAGAACGCCATCGCCAGAGGGCCGTCCGACAGATATTCTCCCCATTTATCGAAATCCACATTGGTGACTAACGCGGTTGAGCGCTTCTGATTCCTGGCGGCGATGATCTTGTAAAGCAGGTGAGCCGCCTGCGAGCATTCGGTACGCTCGATGCGGTCAAACCCGAACTCATCGATCACGAGGAGATCCGGGTTGGCATAGCGGCGCAACTTTGCCGGGAGTGTTTTATCCGCCAGGGAGGCTGTAAGGTCCGTGAGCAGCTGCGCCGAAGTCCGATACAGAACGCGATAACCGTGGACGCACGCTTTCTGCCCCAGTGCCTGAATGATGTGGCTCTTCCCCACGCCGCTCCAGCCAACCAGAACAAGATTAGTGCGGCGGCGGATGAAGTCCCCCGTGGCCAGCTCTTCGATCTGCACACGATCGAAGGCCTTCGGATTGAAATCCCAGTTGAAGGCTTCGAGCGTTTTGTTCTCTGCAAAACGTGCGTCCCGGATGCGCCGCGCCACGGCACGCTCTCGGCGGGCGTCGGCCTGCGAGCCCAGCAGCAGATCGAGGAAGCGTAGGTGAGAAAGACTCTCCTTCTCGGCTCGCGCGAGCAGTTCATCCAGAGCTGTGGGATCTACGGGAATCCGCAGAGTTTCGAAATGACTCTGGCACCGCTCACGCAGTTGGTTCGCCGGGGTCGTCGTCGTTTTCGCTGTCGTCTGTCTGGTCTTCATTGCGGTGGGCCATTTCTTCGAGCAGCGGCTGGTACTCCGCAATCGAGCGCGTGGCCAGAGGAGCCTGCTGCAGAATCTCGTCGAGATGTTCCTGGGCTTCGATAGTCAGCGATTCCATTGCGGAACGCGGACTGGCCTGGGCGGCGACAATACGCTCCACCGCCGACCAAGAGAAAGCGCGATACCGCACGGCACGCTCCAGAGCCCGCACCAGATCTTCCCGGCGATAAACGCTGAGCAGCCGGAGCACACGCAACGCCTCGTCTTTGCCATGGCGCCGGGTGCGCAGCAGCTCGTCGAAGAAGGTGATCCCCTCGGGTCCGAACTCCGCAAAACGCTGTTTGAGCAACTCGCGTTTCACCTGGAGATCGCGTCCTGGGCGATGCTGTGGCAAGGTGCTTTTCTGTCCGGTGACTCCAGAAGGAAACAGTTCGTGCCGGGCGATCTCTTTCACCTCCGGGCCATAGACCATGAGCTCGCGTTCGGTGATGCGGACCGGCAGCAGTTCCCCGATACGCTGCCAGGGAACAGAGTAGAAGTTCTGCAGCCAGGCCACGTGGCCTTCCGAGTCAACCGTGCGGTACAGGACGCGGGCCGTATCGTAAGGCTGCGCCGGTAAAACCAGCAGATGCGGTTTCTCTTCTTCATATAAATCGATGGGGCGGTGTTTGGTTTCACGGTGGATGTGGACATCGGCGACATCCGCGAGCCACTGTGCCGTCACTTGATTCAGATGCTCCAGTGAGGTGAAGGTACGGCCATTCAGCAGGTTTCCGGACAGATATTGAAATGGTCTTTCAATCTTGCCTTTCGTCTGGGGACGGTGCGGCCTGCAGGCCCGTGGCTGAAACCCGTAGTGAGTGGCGAAGGCCAGAAAACGTGTGTTGTAGATGGGCTGGTCACCGTCGTAACCGGTCACCACCACTTTCATGTTGTCGTAGAGACAGGTTGCGGCGAGCCCCTGAAGATAATCAAAAGCGCGAACATGTTCGCGGATAGTAGTCGTGAAGTCCTGTGATTCCACGAACCGGACATATTGGCGGCGCGAGTAACTCAGGATGTAACTGAAGGCATGTACCTTGCGCCGGCCTTCGGCTGTGAACGGAATTTCATAAGTCGAAAAGTCCATCTGTGCCTGGAGCCCGCGAGCTGTCTCGAAGCGCTCGACAGGGAGTTTCGTCATTGGCGGCCGGAGGGTGCGAAGTCTTTCTCTGACGATGGTGTAGCTGCCTGCGAAACCCTGACGTTGCAGTTCCTCGTGCAACCGCACGGCTGTCAGATTGGGATAGCGTTCTACCAGTTGCGCCATCTGATCCACCCAACGGTCGAGCAGGCTCGGCCGGCCACGCCGCTGCTGTGGCGCAACGCCGTCTCGGAGGTCTTTGTGTTTTTTGAGCGCACGGAATACGCTCTTGCGATGCAGGCCCAACATGCGTGCGATCGCTCTTTGCGAAGCGCCGGAATAGTGCAGCCGCACTATTTCGTTACGGGTAGCTTCATTCATGCCATCTTCAGCTCATTCACCAGATCCAGGCTCAGCGCTGCCACCGACCCGGCATCGCGCGACAACTTTTCAAAACGCGGCGCCAGGATTAGGCGATCTTCTGGGGTGAGACCTGCCCGGCCATGGTGTGCCAGCCACACTTCCATTCGGCCCAGTACATCGAGCAGGAGTCCCACGCGCTTCCACACGTGATTGCCGGCTTCGCTCAGTCGCGGATCACGCACGGAGTGATGCAGACTCTTGGATTGCGACAGTGCTTCACGGGGATGCGCCAGGATGTATTGTTGCTGGTTGCGGTCAGCGCAACCCAGCCATAGGTCGACTACTCCTGCCAGTTCGGCGCCCGACAGTGCTTCGCGCCGCACGGCGTCGAGTACTTCAGCCTGGTTGCCCTGCGGCAACCTGACCATCTGCCGCGCTGCCGTGGGCGACAACAGGCCCACGCGCAGATCGTCTCTCGCTTTCGACCCCAGACGCTCGATCAACGCTAGGCGGCGGCACACCCAGCTCTTGTGCCGGCCCAGCAGCTCCGCCACTTCCACCTGGCTCATGCCGTCTTCGCGCACCAGTGCGTGAATAATCCACGCTTCTTCCAGTTCGCGGGTGCGCCCGCCAGCGCGGTTGAGCCCGTAGATGGCGGCTTTGGCCGAGCGTTCATCGGCCTCCATCAATCGCGCCGAAAGATATTCCATCCCGGCCAGGCTGCGAGCCGCACCGAGACGCTTGAAGCCGTCAATCAGTTCATAGCGGTCCTGGCGCCGGCAGACTACCACGGGCGACAACTGGCCATAACGTTCCAGAGACCGCGCCATGGCGCGTTCGGCTTCCGGGACAAACAAGCGATAGCGCCCATACGATTCGCCGATTTGTTCGCGCTTCAGATGGAGTAGATCGTCGCTGGCCCAGCGCAGCACTCGTGCCTTTCCTTTCGCAGACACGATGAATGTAAGTGGATCAGCCAAAGGGGATCAATATGGCAGGCTTATCTGGCATCCGGATCGGCGCCCCGTTCACCGCCACGTTACTGCCCGGCGCCAGCGCCGCTCCCGCTGCCGGACGCATTCCACCGCGCGCCGGCACGCAGCCGAACAGAAACGTCGGAGCGGTGATCGCGGTTGGTGCATGAATCCTTCATAGCAGCCGGGCCGATCGCAACAATGATCGAAAAAAATCTTTAGTGATTACCCTCGCGGGCTCCGGAACTGCATCTGGCCGCCTGGTTCTGACACGCTCGCGGTAACGCCGGCTCTGCCCGTTGCGTTTTTCTTTGCCCCTCGCCGTCGCCCGGTAACTCTGCTGGGCTTTCCAGCGCGACCATCGCCGCGCCGCCTCCCGGCATTGCTGGCTGCAATAACGCTGATGCGCCTGCTGCGGATAAAAACGTTGCTCGCAGCCCTTCAGCAAACAACTGCGTGTCCGTGGCCGGCGGCTAGAAGGTCGCCGCCCACCGTGTTCCTTACTTGCGACGGAGCGTGTAGAATCCTCGGCAGGGCCCACGGGAGTGTGGCTCCCGGAAAGCTCATGCCTCGGAGAGGAGTGCCATCCTCTCCGGGGCGCAGCAGATCCGGTTTAGGCGAACTCAAGACTCTATCGCAGAAGAAATGCCTGTGGATTCCTGAGGCTCGGCACATTGCCGATCTGATGCACCGTTCGCGCCTAGCTTGCCCTCTTCGTTTCTGTTTGAAATCAGCTCTGCGATTACCCGGCGCAAGCGCCGCCGTGATCATCTAGTAGCGGTATAGCGCCGCGTGGTCCGCTGAGATGGTACACCTTTCAACCGCCACCAACAGTTTCGCGCGTGGCAGCGGTTGGCGCCGGGTTTGCCGATGCGCCAACAAGACGCGGCGGAGATCGGTTCCACTCGTCCCGAAAAACTCCCCCTTAAATGAAAAGGAGAGCTAAGCAAATGGACCGCAGAGAATGGATGAAGCTTACGGCGACGGGAGCGGCCCTCAGCGCCAAGCTGGGATATGCTGGCCCGCAGCAGCCGGCAACTGGTTCAAACATGAATCCCTTGTATGAGAATCCCATCAACACGGGTCCTTTCCAGGATGTGCCGGCGCAGTTGAAGCTCTTCGACTTTCAACCGCAATCCATCTTTAAGGTTCCTGCTACGGAGATTACCAAAGCCAAGTACCCGGTGATCGATCTGCACAATCATGGAGTTCACTCGCCGGAGCAGG
>JASHOO010000581.1 GCA_030041035.1 Bryobacteraceae bacterium
GGTCGAGCCTGGATCATGGATGCCACAAAAGCGATAGGGGCCTTTCCTCAGGAAGTACAGGCGCTTATTGAGAACGAGGTCTTCAAAACATTTGCCTCAATTGGCATTAAGTACTTCATCACGATCAAGTCGGCTTCAGCGGTTACAAATATGTCGATCAAACGCTATTCAGCGCATCTTGGCCCTTGCGGAATCCAACTAGTCGAAGTTCCGACCGTAAACGACGCCATTGGATGGCTGAAGGAACATCAGCCCAGCTAGATGCTACCAGTCGGCCACGGATCCGTCCCGATGAAATGCGGGCATCGTGACTTCGGGCGCGAAGGGGTGTTTGGCAGCTTCGGTTTCGTTGATCTCGATCCCGAGGCCGGGTGCGGCGGGCCGGCGCGCGAGGCCTTTTTCCAGAGTGAGGGGCGTGGTGACGATGTCGTTGCGCCAGGGGACGTCGTTGCGGACGTGTTCCTGGATCAAATAATTCGGCGTGGCGAAACCGAGGTGAAGTGACGCCGCGGTGCCGACGGGGCCGGTGGGGTTGTGGCAGGCGACGGAGATCTGGTAGGTCTCGGCCATGGCGGCGATGCGGCGCGCTTCACTCATGCCGCCGCAGTGGGAGACATCGGGCTGTATGACGGCGCAAGCGCGTTTTTCGAGCAACTCGCGAAACTGCCAACGGCCAGCGAGGCGCTCGCCGGTGGCGATGGGGAACGGGAGAGCGCGCGCGATTTCGACGAGGCCGTCGACGGTTTCGTGCCAGCATGGTTCTTCGTACCAGTAGAGATTGTAGTCGGTGAGCATGCGGCCGAACTGGATGGCGGCGGCGGGCGTGGTGCGGGCGTGGAGATCGAGCATGATGTCGAGATCGTCTCCACCGGCTTCGCGCATGGCTTCCACAGCGCGCGCGGCCTGCTTGAGGGTACGGGGATTTTCGATGGGCTCGGAAACCGGAATGGGCATGGCCTTGACGGCGGTGAAGCCGGCTTCCAGGCTCTCGTGAACGCGGGCGCCGAAATCGGCGGGGTCCTGCGTTTTGTACATGCCTTCGAGGCTGCCGCCACCCAAGTGATCGTAGAAGCGCAGCGTATCGCGGACGGGGCCGCCGAGGAGCTCGCAGACGGGACGGCCGAGCTCCTTGCCCTTGATGTCCCAGAGCGCCTGGTCGATGCCGCTGAGAGCGGTCATCCCGATGATGCCGCCGCGCCAGAAATACTGGCGGTGCATGATCTGCCAGAGGTGCTCGCTGCGGCGCGGGTCCTGGCCGATGAGGAGAACGGAGAGATCGTCGATGGCGCCGACCACGCCTTTGGTTTTCCACTCGAGGGTGGCTTCGCCCCATCCCCAAAGGCCAGGCTGGTCGGTCTCGACCTTGACGAAGACCCAGTTGCGCATGCGGGCATTGACAACGAGGGTCGAGATGCGCGTGATCTTCATGGATTTTGACCGCCCCGTGATGGTAGCACGCGGCAATTTCTTTACATCGCAAAGTACCTTGTAGGCGGTTCGGATGTGGGCGTATAATGTTTCACATGGCTTCGGCCCATGCTCGCGCGAAATCCGCGGAACCGGTGGCGTTGCAACAGCACGCCATGGACAATCTGCGCTTCATCCGGGAAACCATGGAGCGCGCAGGCTCGTTCACGGCGGTGCCCGGAATGGGCGGCGTGCTGATGGGCGTGAGCGCGCTGGGCGCAGCGGTGGTGGCTTCCCGGCAGGCGAGCGCGGATGGTTGGCTGGCAGTGTGGGTAGCAGAAGCTTTGGTCGCGGTGATGATCGGCGCTATGACCGCAGCCCACAAGGCCCGCCTGGTGAAGACATCGCTGCTCACGGGCCCCGGACGGAAATTCGCGCTGGGTCTCGCGCCTTCGATTTTTGTGGCTGCGCTGCTGACGCTGGTACTGTATCGCGCGGGACTGTACGCAATCATTCCGGGAATCTGGCTGGTGCTTTACGGCACGGGGATTCTGTCGGCGGGCGCATTTTCGGTACCGGTGGTGCCGGTGATGGGCTTGTGTTTCGTGGCGCTGGGCGCGGTGGCGCTGTTTTGCCCGCTGGCGTGGTCGCGGTGGTTCCTGGCGGCTGGATTTGGCGGCTTGCATCTGCTGTTCGGCGTGCTGATCGCCGCGCGGTATGGAGGCTGACGGAATGGCGAAAGCAGGGGCATTGCGACAGGAACGCCGTCCGGCTGCGCAACCGTTCGCCGAGGTGGCCCCCGCCAAGCTCGATCGCCTGATTCATGAGCGGTTGCGGTTGGGGATCGTGAGCGCGCTCGCGGCGAATGAATCGCTCACGTTCAATGAACTGAAGAAGCTGCTCAAGACCACCGACGGCAACCTCAGCGTGCATGCGCGCAAGCTGGAGGACGCGCATTACGTCACCTGCACCAAATCCTTTGAAGGAAGGCTGCCCCGCACCGAGTACCGGCTGACCGCTGTTGGCCGCCGTGCGCTGGAACGATACCTGGACCACATGGAAGCGCTCATTCAGGCGATGAAAGAGCGGTAGGACTCACGATCGCTCCCTTTGGTCGCGGCTCGGTCTAGAATGAATGCTTCCGTATGCCAGAGGACCGGCGATTCATCACCTTCGAAGGGATTGACGGCAGCGGCAAAACCACGCAGATGCGGCTTCTGGGAAAGAGGCTGCGTGCGCGAGGCCGTGATGTTTACGAAACTGTCGAGCCTGGAGGGACGGCAGTAGGGCAGCAGATTCGCCGCATCCTGCTCGATTCCACGAATCAGGATCTGCGGCCTACCGCCGAACTGCTCTTATACTTCGCGAGCCGCGCACAAAATCTGGAGCAGTGTATCGTGCCGGCGCTGCGGGCGGGTAGGGTTGTTCTTTGCGATCGCTTCACCGACTCAACTCTGGCATATCAAGGCTACGCGCGCGGGCTGGGAGCGGGAACCGTGCTAGCACTCGACAGGATCGCATGCCGGGGCTTGAGTCCCGACCTGACCCTACTCATCGATGTTGATGTGGATACCGGCCTCGCGCGAATGCGAGCGCGCAACGCGAATGGCACGGCTGGCGAAACACGCTTGGATGACGAACCGCGCGAGTTCCACCGCAAGGTGCGCGACGCCTACCTGGTGATTGCCCGTGAGAACCCGGGGCGCATTCGCGTGATCGACGGCCGCGGAGCGCCCGAGGAGGTTGCGGCACGCGTCTGGGAGAATATGCAGGACCATGTTTGACAATTTCTGGGGGAACGCGCCGGTCACGCACGCGCTCGGGCGCATGGTGGAGCAGGACCGCATTCCGCAGACGCTGCTGTTCGCGGGTCCGGAAGGGGCGGGTAAGGCCACAATGGCGCGGCGATTCGCTGCGCACCTGCTCGGCGACCCCGCGAAGATCGAGCAGGACGATTTGAGCCTTCCTCACAATCTCGAAATCGTCGCGTCGCGGGAGAGGTGGCCGGCCGACAAGCGGAATCAGGATCCGCTGCTGTTTTCGACGCACCCCGATTTCGTGACCTTCGCGCCGGACGGGCCGCTGCGGCAGATCTCCATCGAGCAGATGCGCCTGCTGAAGGAACGCGCGCCGTTCAAGCCGCTGCGCGGCCGACGCCGCGTGTTCCTGGTCGACCACCTCGACCGCGCGGGAGACCAGGCGGCCAACTCACTGCTCAAAACGCTCGAAGAGCCGCCCGAGCATCTGATCCTGATCGTTACCGCGGAAAACGCCTATGATCTGCTGCCGACCATCCGCTCACGCGCCGTACCGTTCTGGTTCGCGCCGCTATCGAATGAAGAGATGCAGGAGTTCGCGGCAGCGCGCGGACTCGACCATCCCGAATGGCGGATCGCGCTCGCCGCCGGATCGCCGGGCCTGGCCGTGTCGCTCGATCTGGACGCATACGAGAAACGCCGCGCGGCCATGCTGGCGTTACTAGCAGTCGCTGCAGGCCAGGCGCCATTCGACCTCTGGATTCCGTATTCGGAAATGATCGGGCGGAGCAAGAACGAGAAGCTGGACGTGTATCTCAAGGTGCTCTACGACCTGCTGCGCGATCTGCTGATGCTGAGTGAAGGTACGGATAAGATCCGTAATCAGGATGCGCGCGGAAAGCTGGAGCCGCTGGCTAAGAACATTTCCTTCGCGTGGATTCGCGCAGCGGTTCAGAAAGTGGACGAACTCGTGGATTTGATCCGGCGCAATATTCAGAAGACCATCGCGCTGGACGACTTGATTCTCGAGTTGCGCAAAGAAAGCTTTCGCCCCCAAACATGCTAACGTGCGAATAGAGCACAGCAAAGAATCCATGTGATGCCGGCCGGTTCCCTGCCCCACTTTCTGCTGGATTGTCTGTCGATCATTCTGATCGACCTGCTGCTGGCCGGCGATAACGCACTGGTGATCGCGCTTGCGGCGCGCTCTCTGCCCCAGCGGCAGCGCCGGCTGGGAATTGTCTTTGGTGCGGCAACGGCGGTGGTTCTGCGGGTGGCCATCACCATCGCCGCCGCGCAGCTCCTCAACATTGAATGGATCAAGCTGATCGGTGGCGCTTTCGTCATCTGGATCGCGGTAAAGGTGCTGGGTGATGCTTCCGCACCGGACGCCACGACCGCTGCGCCGGGAAAGCTCTTGCGCGCCGTCTGGTATATCGCCATGGCGGACATCACCATGTCCACCGACAACGTGCTCGCTATTGCGGGCGCGGCCCACGGCAATACCCTGCTGATCATGCTGGGCCTCGGCCTGAGCATCCCGTTTGTCATGTTCTCCAGCACCCTGATCGTGATGCTGATGGACCGCTATCCCTGGACTCTTTACCTGGGTGCGGCGATTCTCGGCAAGGTGGGCGGTGAGATGATGGTGACCGATCACGTGGTGATCCGGACCATGCATCCA
>JASHOO010000582.1 GCA_030041035.1 Bryobacteraceae bacterium
CTGATTCTGCATCCCGTCGTGCAAACTTCGGTGCGCAATTTCGCGGTAGAAAGCGTGACCGCGCCGGCGCGAATCTACGACACCAAGAAAGTGCACATCCAGGCCACGATCCTGTCAACGGGCGGGGCCGCCGGAAAGCGCCGGGCGTCTCTCGCGCTCAACGGCCGGGAGGTGGAATCGAAGACGGCGGACGTTCCTGCCGACGGCCGTGCCACCGTTGAGTTTACCGGGCTCGACGCTCCCTACGGGATGAACCGGGGTGAAGTCCGCATCGATTCCAGCGACGGTTTCGCCGCTGACGATCATTATTACTTCTCCGTGGAACGTTCCGACCCGCTGCCTGTCCTGTTCGTGCACGGACGTGAAGACCGCGATCTGCTGTATTACCGCACCGCGATCGAATCGTCCCGCGATGCCGCGTTCAAGCTCGAATCCGCCAGCCCGGCTCAGGCGGCGGAATTGCCGCTTTCCCGCTATGCCTTCGTGGTGCTCTCCGATGTCGGCGATCTCCCAGCCGCGCTCGATCAGGCACTGCACGATTACGTTCGCGCCGGCGGCTCGCTTTTCGTGGCGATCGGCCCGGCCGCGGCCGCGCGCCGAAAGGTGCCGGTCTCCGGCGCCGCTATTCGCGATGCCCGCTACAGCTCGCAAGATGGTGATGCGTTCGAGATTGCCGCTACTCTCGATACTACCCACCCCGCCACGCGCCAGGCGGGCAACTGGGCCGACGTGAAATTCTTCCGGTACTTTTCGGTTGAGCCCGCGACCTCGCGCGTTCTGGCGCGTCTATCCGACCAGACTCCCGTGCTCCTCGAACAGCAAGCCGGCGACGGCCGCGTGATGGTTTTCGCCTCCACGCTGGATAACGTCTCGAACGACTTCCCGCTTCACTCCGGCTTTGTCCCGTTTGTGGACGAAACCGCACATTATCTCGCGCGGCTCAACGACCGCCCGGCGAACTTCACGGTAGGTGCGTATCTCGATCTGCGCTCCGGCCATGAACCGTCGGGCGCCGCAATCGAGGTCTTCGACCCTCACGGCGCGCGTGCCTTGACGCTCGCCGAATCGACCCAGGTGCAGAACATTCAGCTCACCGCGCAGGGCTTTTACGAAATCCGTCGGCCCAACCGTCACAACGAGCTGGTCGCCGTTAATCCTGACCGGCGTGAGTCGGATTTCACGATGGTTCCGCAGGAGACGCTGGCGCTGTGGCAGAATACGGGTCAGGGGTCGCATGCGCAATCGGCTGGCGCAGGAGATTCGGAACGCAAACCTGTCGACTTCTGGTGGTACGTCATGATCCTCGTGTTGGTGTTGGCGGTCGCGGAGTCTCTGGTCGGCAACTGGCATCTGGCAGTTGAGAAGGAGGCGGCATGAACCCGCTCAATGGCTTGGCGGACTACCTGGAGCGCGTCGAGCGACGCCTGCGCTTGTTGGCCGTCTCGCGCGGCGCGGCATGGACAGCAGGGGCCGCGCTGGCTTTCACCGTCCTGGGCGTACTGATGGCGAACTATTTCGCCTTCTCGCCTCCCAGCGTCTGGAGCGCGCGTCTGGTGCTGTTTCTCGCCCTGGCCGTCGCATTGGGTGCCGGTCTTGTTGTGCCTTTGCTGCTGTTGAACCGGCGGAAGGCTGCTCGCGAAGCCGAGCGCCAGTGCCCCCAGTTTGAGCAGCGCCTCGTCACTTTCGCCGAACGAGCGGAAAACCCCGATCCGTTCCTGGAATTGCTCGCCGCCGACACATTGGAAGCCGCTCGCGAAGCCGACCCCGAACACGTCGCCCCGCAAAAGTGGATTTTGACCTTCGCATCGGCTGGCGCATTGGCCGTGGGCGTACTGCTGTGGCTCGGTTTCTCCGGCCTCGGCTTTCTGGGCTACGGAACCAAACTGCTCTGGGGTGCTATCCCGCGCGAGCTGCAACCCTTCTACGAAGTGTCGGTCCAGCCCGGCAACCATACCATCCGGCGCAAATCCGACCAGCTGGTCACCGCCCGGCTGCGCGCTTTTCAATCCAGCCACGCGCGTGTCTTTGCCAAGTTTCAGAGCTCCTCTAAATGGGAAGAAGCTCAAATGAGTCCGCAACCCGGCGCCAATGGTTTTGAATTTCTTTTCACCGGCGTTCCTGAGGCGTTCGATTATTACGTCGAAGCGGGCGGCGTCCACTCGAGCCGGTACCGCATCGATGTGGTCGACCTGCCCGAAGTGAAGAAGCTGCGCGTGACCTATCACTACCCCTCCTGGACCGATCTCAAGGAAACGGTCGAGGATCCCGGCGGCGACCTCCACGCCGTTGAAGGAACCGAAGCTGAGATCAAGGTCATCACGGACCGGCCGCTCGCGAGCGGCTCCCTGCTGCTGGATGACGGCACCAAAATCGATCTGCACGACGGCGTGGCGCGCATCCCCATGCAGAAGGATGGCGCTTACCACGTGACCACCGCCGAGCATGGCGACATGGTGCGGCTCAGCAACGACTATTTCATCGAAGTGCAAAAGGCGCTGCCGCCGAAGATCCGCATCACGCGCCCGGGACGCGACGCTAAAGTCAACCCGATCGAGGAAGTCACCATCCAGGTTCAGGCCGAAGATGATTTCGCGCTGCGCGGCATGGACCTCCACTACTCGGTCAATGGCGGACCCGAAAAAACCGTGGCCCTCGGTGGAACCAGGGGAAAGAGCGCCGAGGGCTCGACCGTTCTTTACCTTGAAGACTATAAACTCGTGCCCGGCGACATCGTCAGTTTCTACGCTACCGCGCGCAATCCCATCGCCACCAACCGCACCGACATTTTCTTTGTGCAAGCTGAGCCATTCGAACGCAACTTTACGCAGTCGCAGGCAATGGGCGGCGGCGGAGGCGAGGGAGAACAGATGCCCCAGGTTTCCGAGCATCAGAAGGAAATCGCCGCGGCGACCTGGAATCAGATCAAGAATCCTCCCAAAGACAAGGCCACGGGCGACGAAACTGCCAAACTGCTTTCCAGTGTTCAATCCAAGCTGCGCGATCAGGCCATGTCACTCGCCGGCCGCATGCAGAGCCGCGACATGAGCGCCACCAATCCCGCCTTCAAGAGTTTTGCCGACGATATGACGCAGGCGATCGACGCTATGATGTCCGCAACCGCTAGGCTGAGCGCCGGGGATTGGCAGGGCGCACTGCCGCCGGAACAGAAATCCCTCCAGCATCTTCTTCGCGCCGAAGCTACCTTCCGCGACATTCAAGTGGCCTTCGGCACGGGCGGCAACGGCGCCGGCGGAGCCGGGCGCGATCTCGAAGGCATGTTCGATCTCGAACTGGACCGCGAAAAGAATCAATACGAAACCGGCCAGAACGCTGCGTCTCCTGAACAGCATCGAAGAGACATGGAAGAGGCGCTGTCCAAGCTCGAAGAACTCGCCCGCCGCCAGCAGGAGCTTGCGGATCAGCGCCGTCAAAATCAGCAGGCCTATGAGCAGCGCTGGCAGCAGGAGCTGCTGAAGAGACAAGCCGAAGAGTTGCGCCGCCAGATGGAGCAGATGGCGCGCAATCAGTCGGGTATGCTTTCCCGCGAGGGCCAGCAAGGGGCACAGTCCGGCCAGTCATCGCAGCAATCGCAGCAGGCGTCGGCGCAGTCGGCCGCCATGAGCCGTGCGATTGAACGTCTGAAGGAAGCCGCGCGGGACATGCAAAACGCGGGGTCGCCGCTCAATCAGGGAGGGCAGCAGAGCGAGGCCGAAGCCCGTAGCGCGGCCGAACGTCTCCGGGAAGCGCGCGAATTGCTCGCCGGGGCGCGTAAAGAGCAGGCGGCCGAAGAGATCAAGGATTTCGCGCAGAGAAGCGCACAGCTTGCCCAGGAGCAGCAGGAGTTCGAAAACAACCTTCGGCGCTCTCTGGGCGCTGAGGGCCAGGACCCCGGCCAGGGACCCATGAACATGCGGCTTCCCAGGTACTACGGGCGCGACCCGGGAGGACAGGATGGACCACTGCCAACCGAACAGCAGAAACTGCTGGACGAGCTGACCAAGCTCGAAGACGACATGCAGCGGTCTGCGCGTGATATGGCCGGGAGCCAGCCGGCAGCCTCCAGCAAACTGCGCGACGCGCTGGGGGACATGCAGCAGCAGGAGCTGCGGATGAACATGAAGTGGAGTCTTGAGTATATGAAGCGTGGCGGGGCGGCCTACGCACTCGCCCGCGAAATGTCGGTAACCCAGGGATTGAACCAGTTGCGCGATCACCTCAAGGAAGCCGAAAATGCGCTGAATCGCCAGCAGCCGGGCGGACAGGGAGTCGAAGCCGCCCTCGCGCGGGCCGAACAGTTGCGCCAGCAGCTCGAGCAAATGAAGAATGCCGCTCAGGCCGGGCAGTCACAAGCGCACTCCGGCACACAACGTGGCAATCAGCCTGGTCAGAGCAGCCAAGGCGAGCAATCGGATCAAGGCCGGCAGGGCCAGGCGCCCGGTGATCAGCCCGGCGGGACGGCGCAGGGCCAGGGATCGCAATCCGCCGGCGGTTCGCCCCAGGGCGGCGTCGGTCAGGGCGGCACCTCGCCCGGCATCGAGCAAGGCGACGGGCGTCCCGGCCCCGGCGTTGGCGACTTCTGGGGCCACGGCGCCGACCCGGCTTACGCCGACCGCGTTTTTCGCGGTGGGGTCCGCGATCTTTCCGAAGCCGAACAACTGCTGCGCGGTAACCCCGATGTCTCGCGCGAAACTTACCGCGATGTTCAGGACCTCATCCGCCAAATGCAGCGCATCGACCCGCGCCTGCTCTCCGCCGACCCCGCACGTCTCGCGCAAATCGTCGGCCAGCTCCTCGCGAGCGTCGAGGATGTGGAACTCGAACTCCGCCGCGTCGCCGGCACACAGGATACCGGCAGCGTGCGTAGCGGCGCTGGGCAACCCGTTCCTCCCGGTTATGCCGACGCCGTCGCCGAATACTTCCGGCGATTGGCCGCGCAGAAGTAGGCAACTAATTGTATCTAAAGGCGTTGTAAAGGCTTGCATCTCGCCAGCTAATTCAGTAATCTCTATAGAGAAGAACTAGATTCGGTAATTAGACTATGTCTTCCGTCGCTGCGCCCAGTGTGACCACCCGCGAAACCTTCGAGCAGGAGCACGAGCTGACTGTTCGCCAGGAGATCGAGCGGTTCCGCGCCAAGGCGCAGCAGGTGCTCGACGGTGGCGTCACCGAGGACGAATTCCGCGGATTCCGCCTGCGTTACGGTATTTACGGCCAGCGGCAGCCCGGCGTGCAAATGGTGCGAACAAAAGTCCCGAGCGGTATGCTCACCGCTGCGCAACTGGAACAACTGGCTAAGGTCGCCGACGAGTTCGGCGGCGGCAAGGGACATCTGACTACGCGCCAGAATATCCAGTACCACTTCGTACCCCTGACTCGTGTCGCGGATTTGATGCACATGCTGGCCGACGCCGGCTTGACCACACGCGAAGCCTGCTTCAACACTGTGCGTAACGTCACCGCCTGCCCGCTGGCCGGCCTTTCGCACGACGAAGCCTTTGATGTTCGTCCCTACGCTCAAAAAGTCGCCTACGCGTTTCTCCGCAAACAGCTCACCGACAACTTACCGCGCAAATTCAAAATCGCTTTCGATGGCTGCGCACATGATTGCATGGCGAGCGCGATCAACGACATTGGCTTGCACGCCCTCATTCACGACGGCCAACGCGGATTCCGCATGACCGTTGGCGGCGGCCTCGGCGCGTTCCCCGTAGAAGCGCAGTTGCTGGACGAGTTTTTACCCGAGGAACGCCTGGTCAGCCGGTGCGAAGCCGTGATTCGCGTCTTCAACAAATACGGCAACCGGCAGAACAAATTCAAGGCGCGGTTGAAATTCGTACTGCGCGAGCGCGGCTGGAATTGGCTGCGCGACGAGATCGAAAAGGCGTACGAGGACATTCTGAACAACGGCGGTATTGACACACCCGAGATGGTCCCCGAAGGATTCGGCGGCTACCAATCGTATGCGCAGCCGCTGGGGCAAGGCGCGCTGCTGCCCGTGGTGAGTCCCAACGGAACCGGCCACTCAGAATACGATCGCTGGTACAGAACGAACGTGCGCAACCAGCGGCAGGCGGGTTATGCCACGGTCACGATTCGAGTCGATCAGGGCAACCTGACCAGTGATCAGATGCAGGGCGTGGCGCGCATTGCGGCCGACGCGGGCGATGGGCTCATCCGCGTCCTGATCGACCAAAATCTGCTGCTCGGATTCATTCCGCTGGGACGCGTGAAAGCCGTATACAAGGCGCTGGGGGATCTGAAACTCAACGGCGCCGGCGCGCGGGAGATCGAGGACGTCACCACTTGCCCGGGCGCATATTCGTGCAATCTGGGTCTGACCAAGTCCATGAACCTGGGTGCGGCGTTGCAGCAGGCCGTGCGCCAATATGACGACCCGCTGGTGCGCAATCTCTCCATCAAGATCAGCGGCTGCCCCAATTCCTGCGGCCAGCACTGGATCGCCGATTTCGGCTTCTACGGCAACGCGCGTAAAGTGGATGGCCGGGAGATTCCGTACTACCAGATGCTGCTGGGCGGCGGGTACGATCGTGACGGCGTGATGCGCTTCGGCCTGGCCGTGCAGAGCATTCCGGCGCGCCTGGCGCCCGTGGCCGTTGAGCGCATTCTGGATCACTACATCGCCAATCGCATAGAGGGCGAAAGCTTCCGCGAGTACGTCATGCGTTTCAAAGTCGAGTTCTTCCGCGAAGCCATTACCGACCTCGCCAAACCCATCGAAATCGCCCCCGAGATGTATCAGGACTGGGGCGACGATCAGGCTTTCTCCCTCAAGCTCGGCCGCGGCGAGTGCGCGGCGTAGCCCTGCGTTAATCTAGCATTAATGGCAAAAATTGAGCGCGCTCTGGTGAGCGTGACGGACAAGACCGGCATTGTGGACTTTGCGCGCCGGCTGAGCGAGATGGGCGTCGAGCTGATCTCGACCGGCGGAACAGCGAAAACGCTGCGCGAGAACGGCATCGCGGCGAAAGACGTTTCTGAGGTCACGGGGTTCCCGGAGATGCTCGATGGCCGCGTCAAGACCATGCATCCGAGCATCACCGGCGGCATTCTGGCTATTCGCGGCAAAGCGGAACATGCGCGCGCACTCCAGGAACACGGCATCCAGCCCATCGACATGGTGGTCGTGAACCTGTATCAATTCGAGAGGGTCGCAGCCAAAGCCGGCGTGACGCTCGAGGAGATGATCGAGAACATCGATATCGGCGGGCCGACGATGATTCGATCCGCCGCCAAAAATTTTCACGACGTCGCCATCGTGGTTTCGCCCGGCGACTACAACGCCATCTACGAAGAGATGCGCCGGTGCAACGGCGGCCTGTCGCGCGAAACACGGTGGCGGCTGGCACAGAAAGCGTTCCGCATCACGGCCGCTTACGATTCCGCCATCACGGCCCGCCTCGCTCAGGTGGACGGTACAAGCGTTCTGCCGGTGCGTCTGGATATCCGGGCCGAGAAGTTAATGGACCTCCGCTACGGCGAGAATCCGCACCAGTCCGCCGCGCTTTATGGAACACGCGGCGTGGGAATCGCCGGCGCGGAGCAACTGCACGGCAAGGAGCTCTCCTATAACAACCTGGTGGATCTCGACGCCTGCTGGCAACTGGCGCGTGAATTTCCCAAGCCCGCGGCAGCCGTCATCAAACACACCAACCCCGCAGGATGCGCGGAGCAGGAAACGCTCGCCGACGCCTATCGCAAAGCTCTCGAATGCGATCCGGTCTCGGCATTCGGCGGCGTGATCGGATTCAACCGCGCGGTGGATGAGGAAACAGCTCGTGAAGTGGCCAAGCTGTTCGTCGAAGCCGTTGCCGCGCCGGATTACTCACCCGCGGCGCTCGAGATTCTGAAAGCCAAGAAGAACGTGCGCCTGATGAAGGTCGCGGCAGCGGAAGAGCCGCTCGTGGTGAAGTCCATCAGCGGCGGTTACCTCGCGCAGACCGCTGACATGCATCAACTGGAACGCTCCGCCATCGAAGTCAAAACCAAACGCGCGCCCACCGATGCCGAATGGATCGCGCTCGAATTCGCCTGGAAAGTGGCCAAGCATGTGAAGTCCAACGCCATCGTCTACGCGCGCGCGGGCCAGACCGTTGGCGTGGGCGCGGGCCAGATGAGCCGCGTCGATTCGGTCAAGCTCGGCGCCATGAAAGCCGTCTTGCCTCTGGGGGGAACTGTGGTCGCCTCGGATGCTTTCTTCCCATTTCCCGATGGCGTGGAAGAGGCCGCCAAAAACGGCGCGACCGCCGTCATTCAGCCGGGCGGTTCGGTGAGAGACGCCGAAGTGATCGCCGCCGCCGACCGCCTGGATTTAGCTATGGTCTTCACCGGCGTGCGCCACTTCCGCCATTAGCGGCGGCTACATCAATATCCCGGTGAGCGCTACTGCGACGCCTCCGATCCCGGCAATGATACCGATCACCGGAAACAGCATCTTTCGCGAAATAAAGTACAGCGACGAGAGCACCAGCGCGATCTCGAGCAGGCCTTCCCCGAAATCGTAGCGCAGTGCGCGCGCCTCGACGTGGTTCGTTTCCGCCTCCAGTTCCTGAGCCTTGGCCATGGTTTCCTTGCCGTCTTTGTCATAACGCGCCTGCTCGCGCCGGAATTTCTCGATGGCCTGAGCGTTTTCCGTATTCTTTGCGCCCAGCAGCAAGACCAGTTGCTCGCCCAGCTCCAGGTTGTGCAGCTTGATGCGCTTGGATTGATAGAACGCCCAGGTGTCGTTGGCCTCGGTTTTCAGCAGCACGCCTTTAGTATGGGCGCGGTGCGAAAAAATCGTGACCATCGCCAGCATTACCGCCAGCAACGCCGCCAGCACGCCTACCTGCTGCCCGCGCTTGTCGGGCGCGCCTTCGGTCTCGTGATGAATTTCCAGTTCAGCCATGTTTGGAGATGTTAGCGCGAAGCACGTTTACAGTGCAGGCTCCGGATACATCCGGCCTCCCACTACGGCTGGCCCTCTAGTCCGCCGGCACCGCGCCTTCCGCCAGCAGAGCGCCTTTTTCCAGGTGCCGCACCGTACTGGCGAACCGCGCGGCATGCGGATCGTGCGTCACCATGATGATGGTTTTGCTGTGCTCTTTGTTCAGCCGCGAGAGCAGCGTCAAGACTTCGACCGCCGAGTTGGCGTCGAGGTTGCCGGTCGGCTCGTCGGCCAGAATGAGCGCCGGGTCAGTGACGATGGCGCGCGCAATCGCCACGCGCTGCTCCTGCCCGCCCGAGAGCTGGCGAGGGTAGTGGCGCAGGCGGTCGCCCAGGCCCACCAGTTGCAGTGCCGTCGCGGCGTGTTCGATGCGCTCCTGCTTCTTGAGGTGCGTCAGCTTGAGCGGCAGCTCCACGTTCTCGATCGCCGTCAGCACCGGAATCAGATTGAACGACTGAAACACGAATCCGATATTCTCGTTGCGCCAGCGTGCGATCTGCCGGTCGTTCATGGCGCGCAGATCCTGTCCCAGCACACGGATCTCCCCGCTCGTGGCCGCGTCCATCGCCGCAATCAAATGCAATAGCGTCGATTTGCCGGAGCCGGAAGGACCCATCAGCGCCACAAACTCGCTCCGGTGAATGTCGATGTCCACATCCTGCAACGCAACCACGTGAAACTCGTCGCGAATGTATTCTTTGCTCAGGTTTCGGGTTTGGATGACGACGTTATCAGTCATGCTTCACGCCTGTTTGGGACGTACACGGTCACCGTTCTTCAATTCGGGCGGAGGGCTGACAATGAGGTCCTCGCCTCCGATCAATCCATCTTCAATGCGCACACCTTTGCTGTTCGTCGATCCGGTCTTCACCGCGCGCTGCACCGCCTTGCCGTCCAACATGACGAACACCGCGTTATCGCGAATGGCCGAAGCCGGAATCACCACCACCGGCCGCGCCGCTGGTCCGGTCGCGGCCTGCTTGTCGTCGGAGATGAACGCCACGCTGGCATTCATATCCGGCCGCAGGTGATCGTCCGGGTTCAGCACCTTCACCTTCACCTGCACCGTGGCCTTCTGCCGGTTGGCTTCGGGTGAAATTTCTTTGATGTAGCCGTTGTACTTCAGATCCGGAAACGCATCGGTGGTGACAATGCCCTTCTGCTTCGACCCCAGTTTTGCGAAATCGTTCTGGCTGATGTCCAGCTCCACTTCCAGATCGTTCAGGTCCGCTACCGCCGCCACATAGCCTTTGGCCCCTTTGTCGCCCACATTCATGTTGGTCACGAACTCGCCCTTCTCGACGGCGCGCTCGAGCACCGTGCCGGTCACCGGAGCTGTGATCACGGTGTTGTCCTCCTCTGTCTCGGCATACGCCAGAGCCCCCTTGGCCTGTTCCACCTGGCCGCGCATGGAGTCGACTTCCTCCTGCCGCGGCCCCAGCACCGCGAGATCCAGAGTTTTTTGCAACGAATTCACGTGCGCCACGGCGTTGTCATACTTCGCCTGCGCGTCGTCGAGTAACTGCTTCGCCAGAACTTTATCCGCCACCAGTTGCTTGGTCCGGTTCAATGTCACCAGCGCGTCTTCTACGTCGGCTTTCGCCTGATTCAGATTGGCGCGAGCCACGGCGATCTCCTCGGGGCGCGAGCCGTGTTCGAGCTCCTCCAGCTTGGCCTGGAGATTCGCGAGCGCTCCCTTGGCCTGCGTGACTTGCGCGCGATACTCATCGTCTTCCAGGCGCACCAGCGGCTGCCCGGCCTTGACCTTATCGCCCTTTTCTACGCCGATCCACAGGATCTTGCCCACGACCTTGGAGGCCACTTCAATCCGGTGCGCCGCCACAATGTAGCCGGTGGCGTTCAAAATCACGCCCGGACCTGCCGCCGCCGGGCTCTCCGCCTGCACCCGCATGATGGCGACCTCGGTGGCGGCGTTCAGCCGGTCATAGCCGAACCGCGCCGCACCCAGCAGAACAAATACCAGCACGCCGCCGATGATCCAGCGGACCGCCCATCGCGAAGGCTCCGGAGGGCTCTTCTTCGTACGATCGATTTGCAGCGATTTCAATTCTGCTTGCATAATGCTCAGATTCCCCGCAAAGCGGCCAAAATTTCCTTGCGCGAAGCCGACGCCGCCGGGAACAACCCGCCGACCGCGCCCAGCAGCATGGCAAACGCCACGCCCACCGTCATGATCTGCGCCGTGACGCGGAAGTTGAAGTCGATTTCACTAAATGTAATGAAGTTGCCGATGCCCGTGGTCAGCCCGTTCAGCGGCAGCACCAGCAGGCAGCCAACCAGCCCCCCCAACGCCGCCAGCAGGATGGACTCTACCACGAAACTGAACAGAATGCTTCCGCGCGAAAAACCCAGAACCCGCAATGTGCCGATTTCCTGCGCCCGCCGTGCAACTGCCGCGTACATGGTGTTCATAGCAGCAAAGCTGGAACCCACACCCATGATGATCGATACGAAAATTCCCAGCGATTCGATCACGATTCCTGAGCTGGTTTGCGCTTGATAATACTCCAGTTCCGTTTCGGCGTCCAGGTTGAGCTTGGGATCGTTCTTAATATCATTGATCAAGGCATGGGCAGCCACCGGATCGGTGGCGCGAGCCAGGATCGAGCTGAGGGCGTCGGCACGCTGAAAATCGGCGCTCACCTGGTTCAGATCACCGTAGATCTCGCTGTTGGTTGTGCCTTTTCCCACCGACATGATGCCGACCACGTCCCAGTCCCCGCGCCCGAAGTGCAGTTTCCGGCCGATGCGGGCATCCGGGAACCGCTTCTCGATCGATTCCCCCACCACCACCTCCCGCTTGCCGGGTTCGAACCATCGCCCCGCTACCAGTTTCAGGTTGTCGCGCAACCCGATGCCCGTGGGCGTAAGGCCGCGCAGCGTGACGTTGATGCCGTCCGGTGCGTCCACGCTGGCCAAGTTGATCACTGAGACCATTTCCAGCGAAGCCTGCGGCTCGCCCGAGCTCGACGTGGCGATCCCGCGCTTAAACTTGATGTCCTGAAAATTCTCCCGCGTCATCCCGCTGCTCAGCTCCGCGTTGGTGCCCTTGCGCAACACCAAGACGTTGAGCGGATTTCCCGACGCCTGAAGCGAGGAACGCAGTCCGCCCACCAGAGCCAGGATCGCGAGCAGCACCGCCACCGTCAGCCCGATGCCCAACGCGGTCATTGTGGTCGTAGTCTTTCGCACCACCAGGTTGCGCAGGTTGTAGGTGAGGGGTATGGCCATCGCGTTACTCGTTGCTCCGCAGCGCCTCCACAATGGGGATGCGCGAGGAGTTCCAGGCCGGAATGAACGCCGCGATCAGCCCGATAGCCGCGGCCACGAACA
>JASHOO010000583.1 GCA_030041035.1 Bryobacteraceae bacterium
GAGAATGATGCCGGCCAACAGCGTGGTCACCTGTCCCCGAACATCGATGGGAACCGGCGCCAGCGTTGCTAGCGGGGGTAGTGCTTGCGGTGTGACACAGCTAGTAGAGGGCCAAGCCCGCATCCAGGCCGTCATGCCGCTACGGAGCAATAGTGCCATTCCCAATCCCTCGTGTCCGCGTGCGGAAGCGTCTGTCGCTTCGCGCCGCAGCTGCTCGTAATGCGCCACCACATCCGGCCCAACCGCAGGCCTGTTGTCGGATTGGCTCAATGCAGTTTTTTTTGATGCCGCGACAACGCGCGCGTGATACTTCGTGGATGCACCGTGGTGCCAAAGCGTTGTTGCAGCAATCGCACCAGTTCTGCCGGTCGCACTCGAGGGTCCTGCTGCCGCGTTTCGCGGAGGAAACCTAAAACTTCTTCGGTGAGCTTGTGCGCCTGCTTGGGGCCACGCTTGCGCGGAACCAGACCGGCGAGACCCTCCTGAGCGAATGCCGCTTGCGCCTGATAGAAGGAGGGCCGTGAGAAACCAAAAGCGGCAGCCGCATCGGTAATGGAGTAGCCCTCGGCCTGGACCCGGCGCAGCATCTCGTACTTGACCTGCACCAGATCTCTGGGATCGAAGAAGCTGTTCTCAGTGAACCGTGGGTCGGTAACGTCGCCCGGCCGGGGATTGAGCACGCCCTGTTGTCGCAAGGCTTCGCGTTTGGGATCTTTGGCTGGCATAAGCAGCGGGGGCCCAAGGCCGCGCCTGTGTAAAAATAATTATGACTACACTACCCGTCGCCGTCAAGCTTTTTCTGGGGTCAACGCTGCGTCTCAATTCGATAAACATTGCTTAAATGCTGACCTCCTGTAGATACTTGCCGTTACCGAGGTGATCATATTTATCTTGACAAACCTCACCCAATTTCCTTTACAATATGCGGACCCTCCTTCACCCAAGTCGCCCTACTAAATCCACCACCTGGAGTAAGTCCTCGTAGCGGAACACCGCCCTTGGGCCATAACCACAAACGGATCCTCAGGTACTACTGTCGTCCAGCTCGCCGGAACTGAGCTCCAGAACCCTTCCGCATTGTGAAAGTACACCCGGTCCTCGCCCCAGTTGTGACGGTAGGTCACCAGTTGGAACTTCTGCCCTCGCAACGGATGAAAAGGGTGGATGATCTTGAAAGATCTATCGGAAGTGTCACGATCATGTGTAGTTGACAGCCTTTGCCAATGCATATTGCGAACGAGTAGTTGGGACGAAACGGCGCGAATGCTTGGACTATTTAATTCCAATCAACACACGACATTTGAGACGCATCGTCGGTGAATTCGCAATTCACTACAATCGCGGCAGGCCACACACGGCGTTAGGTCCCGGCTTTCCGGAGCCGAGTCCGGCCAAGATTCACCCGAGCCACCATCGACATGACCCGCCGGGCGGATACCGAGTGGTGAAGACGTCTCTGCTTGGCGGTCTACATCATGAGTATCGACTGGAAAGGGAGGTGGCATAAGTCGGCTCTCGTGCGACTGTACGGAATTTTTCCGGACAACGCCCCCATCCGCGGACCGTGCAGGCTTCGTAACGGCAAAAAAAACGTCCGGCTCCTACATGAAGGCCGATTACTCATCGTTCGGTTCTTTTTGTTGGCTTGGACGTTCGGTCTGAAAACCCCAGTTTACCCATCAGCTCCATCATCTTAGACGATTTGGGGAAGTCGGTCCGATATCTGTCGAGAGTCGGAATCGAAGCATCCCGCAGCGGCCTAATGCCGTCTGTCGTCCCGTTTGTCCCTTCTCTTATAGCGACCACAGGATCACGCACTCCGGACACTACCGGTTTAGCCAGCTCTGGCATCTGTCGTAAAGGAGGGCCGTTCTCTGCAACAAATCGAATCGATCTACTTCCCGAACTTATAATGTCCAAATCCTCAGCAGCTTCTTGGATATGCCTCGCACCAACAATTTTGCTCTCCTCTGCACAGGCTACCGCTAATGCGTTATCACAAATTGTGTTAACCAGTCTTGGGATGCCACGCGACCACTCCGCAATGCGTGCTAAAGCGTCTGCATCAAAAGGGGGGTGGTTGCCGCCGGCTCTCTCCCATCTGTGCTTTATGTAGTGCTGCACGCCCTGTCTAGAAAGGGGCTGAATAGCGAGACGAACCGCAATGCGCTGCTTAAGCTGGCGCATGTCTTCACGATTCAGTACTGCACTCAGTTCCGTCTGGCCTGCAAGGACGATCTGAAGTACTTTTCTTTCCGCAACTTCAATATTGCCCAGCAGCCGAATCTCCTCCAGTACGTCAGTCGACAGCTTGTGAGCTTCGTCAACTAAAAGAACGGCAAGCTTCCCGTTGGCATTGGTCTCGATCAAAAATGCTTGAAGTAATGTGATGCGTTGTGGTTTGCTAGCTGGTACATCCCTGATGCCGAACCCAAGTAGCGTCAATTCCAGAAACTCGGCCGGAGTGACAGTGGGCGTGCGAACCAGACTGAACCGAACGCGCAATTCCGGCATGGATCTTAGAATCTGCGTTAGTAGCGTCGTTTTTCCGGTTCCCGCATCACCCGTTAAGAGGACGAATCCCTTACGTTGGAAAATGGAATACTGCGCCCCAGCGAGCGCCTCTCGATGCGGCCCCGTCAGAAACAAGAAAGTTGGATCCGGCGTCATGGCGAAGGGATCTTCGATGACGCCAAAAAACTGGTAGTACATTTGACGCTAGTTGCGACTACTTTATTAGCTGCTTAGGCTCAGCAAACCTACTGTATTTTAACAGATCCGCGTACCGCACCGGCCTGGACACGAGCGCCGCCAGATACCGACTTACCCAGAGTGAGTGCGTGCCCACTTCGAGCGCCACTCGGCTCCGCGGTTTTCGATCCCAATACCTGGGTAAAGCCCTTCTTGGTCGTCGCCACGCTGCCCTCCGCCAGTAGTTCGCCCTGTTGTCCAACATGCAGTAGCGACTGCTTCGATCTCCCAGATCGATGCCCATCGTCAGCTTCCGATTGGCTCTCTGCTTCGTCACCGCAGACTCTGTTACGGTGCAATGCTTCCTCATGGCCGGTCTCCGTTCGATTGCACCTTGAGTGCGTTTCTCATTGGGAGCGTATCGCATCCCGCCGAGGGACGGCCTTCTCATTTCATCTAAATGAGCCAACCGATCCGACAAACGACGTCTGTATGAACTCGGACCGCATCTGTGGGTAAAATGCATCCAAGTCCATTCGGTCGTACCAGTACCGGTGGTACTGGCCGCAGGAATTGTCCGACGTTATAATGCAATTGCGAAGCAGTTGCAAGCTCGCTTTATATTGCTGAAAATAGCTGCAATTGGTTGGACAGC